>NZ_CP029344.1:4832500-4834499 GCF_004006415.1 Hydrogenophaga sp. NH-16 | reverse complement strand
ATCGAGAAGATCACCGGCCGCAGCGACGACATGATCATCCTGCGCGGCGTCAACGTCTTCCCGACGCAGATCGAGGAGCAGATCCTGAAATGCGCAGGCCTTGCCCCGCATTTCCAGATCGAACTCACGCGCGCCGGCCGCATGGACAACATGACAGTCCACGTCGAATGCGCGGCCAATTTCACCGACGCGGCGGCTCGCGCCCAATCGGCCAAGGAACTGGCACACCACATTAAAAGCGTGGTCGGCATAACGACCAAGATTGAGGTCCAGGACCCGACCTCCATCGCCCGCTCCGAGGGCAAGGCCAAGCGCGTGGTGGACAACCGTCCCAAGAGCTGAAGGGCCACCAGTGACAGATCAAGGGCAATTGTTATAGTGAAGCGGGGGCGTAAAAGCCCCCCTTTTGCAGTCGTTCTGCAAGCAGGAAAGTGGAAAGATGGCTCGCACCCGGGCAACCGATTTTGAGGAAAAGCGCCGCGGCCTTCTCGACAATGCCGCCAGACTGTTTCACCCGACGGCCGTTCTAGCAAGCGGCTTCATGTCAAAAGAAAACCCGGCGCCTTTCGGCACCGGGTTCTTTGAATGCAAATTCGGTCGACGCTTACTTCGATGCGGCTTCGTACATTTCCAGGACGTAGTCCCAGTTGATCAGGCTGTCGACGAAGGCTTCGAGATACTTCGGACGGGCATTGCGGTAGTCGATGTAGTAGGAGTGTTCCCACACATCGACGCCGAGGATCGGCGAGGCGCCGTGCACCAGCGGGTTTTCGCCGTTCGGGGTCTTGGAGATGGCGAGCTTGCCATCCTTGACCGAGAGCCAGGCCCAGCCGGAACCGAACTGGGTCGCGCCGGCCGAGGTGAAGTCGGCCTTGAACTTGTCATAGCCACCGAGATCGCTGTCGATCGCCGCCTGCAGCTTGCCCGGCAGCTTGGTGCCGCCGCCGTCCTTCTTCATCCACTTCCAGAAATGGATGTGGTTGTAGTGCTGGGCGGCGTTGTTGAAGGGTTGTTTCCCTCTTCACGACGGACGTTAGCACCCGCCGTGTGTCTCCCGTGATAACATTCTTCGGTATTCGTAGTTTGCATCGGGTTGGTAAGTCGGGATGACCCCCTAGCCGAAACAGTGCTCTACCCCCGAAGATGAGTTCACGAGGCGCTACCTAAATAGCTTTCGGGGAGAACCAGCTATCTCCCGGTTTGATTGGCCTTTCACCCCCAGCCACAAGTCATCCGCTAATTTTTCAACATTAGTCGGTTCGGTCCTCCAGTTAGTGTTACCCAACCTTCAACCTGCCCATGGCTAGATCACCGGGTTTCGGGTCTATACCCTGCAACTTAACGCCCAGTTAAGACTCGGTTTCCCTGCGGCTCCCCTATACGGTTAACCTTGCTACAGAATATAAGTCGCTGACCCATTATACAAAAGGTACGCAGTCACACCCGAAGGTGCTCCCACTGCTTGTACGTACACGGTTTCAGGTTCTTTTTCACTCCCCTCGCCGGGGTTCTTTTCGCCTCGATGAAGTTCGGCGGCCTGATGGCCATCAACGACTTCTCCTTCGAAGTCAGGCGCGGCGAGATCACCGCGCTGATTGGGCCGAACGGCGCCGGCAAGACCACGGTGTTCAACTGCATCACCGGTTTCTACAAGCCGACGATGGGCATGATCACGCTGACGCTGCAGGATGGCCGACAGCACCTGCTGGAGCGCCTGCCCGACTTCGAGATCACCAAGAAGGCCAAGGTCGCCCGAACCTTCCAGAACATCCGGCTTTTCTCAGGCCTCACCGTTCTGGAAAACCTCCTGGTGGCGCAGCACAATGCGCTGATGAAGGCATCGGGCTACACCGTCCTCGGTCTGCTGGGCTTGCCCGCCTACAAGCGGGCGGCCAATGCGGCGATCGAAAAGGCGAAGTACTGGCTTGAGAAGGCCGATCTCGTCGATCGCGCCGACGATCCGGCCGGCGACCTTCCCTATGGCGCGCAGCGCCGTCTG
>NZ_CP029344.1:4810000-4827500 GCF_004006415.1 Hydrogenophaga sp. NH-16 | reverse complement strand
GATCAGCTCGCGCGACGGCAGCGAATAGAGCATGCCGTCATGGCCCATGGCGATGCCGTCGTCGACGGCGATCGTGTTGAATTCCTTGGCGACGCCGCCGGACGCCTCGATCTCGCGGGCGACCAGCTGGCCGAGGTCCTTCAAGTGCACGTGACCGGGGACGAACTGGGTGAACGAGTTGACCACGGCGATGATCGGCTTGCCGAAATCGCTGTCCTTCATGCCGGTGGCGCGCCAAAGGCCGCGCGCACCCGCCATGTTGCGGCCGTGGGTCGTGGTTCTCGAACGGACGATGCCTTCTTCGGCGAGATCAACAACGAGCTCGCCGACAAGGGCTTTCTCGTCACCTCGACCGACGAGCTGATCAACTGGGCCCGTACCGGCTCGCTGATGTGGATGACCTTCGGTCTCGCCTGCTGCGCGGTCGAGATGATGCAGCTCTCCATGCCGCGCTACGACGTCGAGCGCTTCGGTTTTGCCCCACGCGCCTCGCCGCGCCAGTCCGACGTGATGATCGTCGCAGGCACGCTGACCAACAAGATGGCGCCGGCGCTGCGCAAGGTCTACGACCAGATGCCGGAACCGCGCTACGTCATCTCGATGGGCTCCTGCGCCAACGGCGGCGGCTATTATCACTATTCCTATTCGGTCGTGCGCGGCTGCGACCGCGTCGTGCCGGTCGACATCTACGTGCCGGGCTGTCCGCCCACGGCAGAGGCGCTGCTCTACGGCGTGCTTCTGCTGCAGAAGAAGATCCGCCGCACCGGCACCATCGAACGGTAAGGCGAAGGGACGAGACAAATGAGTGAAGCCCTGAACGAGCTTGCATCCTACCTCCGTCTGATCGAGGAAGGCAAGAAGCCGGCTTACGGCGAACCGGTCCTTCTCGGCATCACCAAGGCTTCGCTGCAGACGCCGTCGTTCATCTCGGCCGCATCCTTCCAGGAGACCACCAAGGTTCTCACGGAAGCTGCGATCGCCGGCAAGACCGACACACTGCAGGGCCTCAAGGAGAACGTCATCGTCGGCCGCCTGATCCCGGCTGGTACCGGCGGCACCATGACGCAGATCCGCCGCATCGCTTCCTCGCGCGACGAACTGATCCTCGAGGAACGCCGCAAGGGCACGGGCGCCGATCTGGCCACCCCGATGCTGCAGGATTTGGCCTCGGCCGAAGAGGCTCCGGCCGCCGAATAAGGGCCGCCGACCTGCGGGCGATTATGTCGCACCGCAACTTTGACGAATGACAGGCGCCCGGGGCTTCCGGGCGCCTTTTTCGTTTGCACACTCCAAGCCCTGGCTCTATTCATTGATCTAGAACAAGGCTGCACATTATAATCATTCTAAAATGATCTTCGTTCACAACCGAACGGAGGCTATAATGAAAAGCTTATGTCGACTTGCCGGCGCCGTTCGGGCCGATGACGCCGACGATGCCACCCGGCGGCAGCTTGATCGACAGGTCCTTGATCAGCGTGCGGCCTTCGAAGCCCTTGGTGATGCCTTCCAGTTCGATGACCACGTTGCCGAGACGCTCGGAGACCGGGATGATGATCTGCGCGTCGCCGGGCCGGATGTTCTCGGCGGCATCCACCAGCTGTTCATAGGCCTTGATACGGGCCTTCGACTTGGCCTGACGGGCCTTCGGGCTGGAGGCGATCCATTCCTGCTCGCGCGACAGCGCCTTCTGCCGACCGGCTTCCTCGCGGCTTTCCTGCTGCATGCGCTTGGCCTTGGCGGCGAGGTAGGCGGAGTAGTTGCCTTCGTAGGGGATGCCGCGACCACGGTCGAGCTCGAGGATCCAGCCCGTGACGTTGTCGAGGAAGTAGCGGTCGTGGGTGATCATCATCACGGCGCCGGGGTAGTCGCGCAGGTGCTTTTCCAGCCAGGCGATCGTCTCGGCGTCCAGATGGTTGGTCGGTTCGTCGAGCAGCAGCAGGTCCGGCTGCGACAGGAGTGTTGACGCCGACTGAAAACTGACCCACTTACGGGAATCGTACCGATCCAAATTTGACCCAGGTGTTCAACCTACCCTGCCCGAGTTATCCACAGAGGAGCGGGGTGTTAGGAGTGATCACCATGGCCATGATTGGCAAGGTCTTGCGGATGCACCACCGCGAGAAGAAGTCGGTGCGAGAGATCGTCAAGGCGACGAGCCTGTCGCGCAACACGGTGCGCAAGTACCTGCGCAAAGGGGTGGCCGAGGCCCCCAAGTACCGCCGACCGGCGGTGGCGACCAAGCTGACCCCATACGTTGAGCAGGTCAAGCAAGCACTGCTGGACGACGCGAGGCGGCCGAAGAAGGAGCGCCGCACCGCCAAGGCGCTGTACGCGCAACTTGTGGCGGCGGGCTACGCAGGCGGCTACAGCCGACTGACCGACTACATCCGGCACTGGCGCGCCAGCCAGGGAGGTGCGGCACTGGGGAATGCCTATGTGCCGCTGAGCTTTGAGATGGGCGAAGCCTTCCAGTTCGACTGGAGCGAAGAGCCGCTGGTCATCGGCGGGCAGTACCACCACCAGTTGTCACCCCGGCTTACTGCAACACGTTTCACCAACGTATCGATTAATCTGATTCAGAGCTGAAAATTCTCTCAAATCGCCAAAACATCTTCGGCGTTGTAAGGTTAAGCCTCACGGTTCATTAGTACCGGTTAGCTCAACGCATCGCTGCGCTTACACACCCGGCCTATCAACGTCGTCGTCTTCAACGTTCCTTCAGGAGACTTATAGTCTCAGGGAGAACTCATCTCGGGGCAAGTTTCGTGCTTAGATGCTTTCAGCACTTATCTCTTCCGCATTTAGCTACCGGGCAGTGCCATTGGCATGACAACCCGAACACCAGTGATGCGTCCACTCCGGTCCTCTCGTACTAGGAGCAGCCCCCCTCAATTCTCCAGCGCCCACATCAGATAGAGACCGAACTGTCTCACGACGTTCTAAACCCAGCTCGGAATTCAGATGAACGCCACGGATCTCAGCGCCCTCGAACACGTCATCGATGCGGCTTTCGACAATCGCGACACGGTCACCACCGCGACCCGCGGCGAGATCCGCGACGCCATCGAAACCGCGCTTAACCTGCTCGACAGCGGCAAGGCGCGCGTCGCCACACGCGGCGAAGATGGCAACTGGACGGTTCACCAGTGGCTGAAAAAGGCCGTACTGCTGTCCTTCCGCCTGAACGGCATGGAAGTGGTCAGCGGCGGCCCGGGCGGCTCGACCTGGTGGGACAAGGTTCCCTCCAAGTTCGAGGGCTGGAGCACCAATGAATTCGAGCGCGCCGGCTTCCGCGCCGTGCCCAATGCCGTAGTGCGCCGCTCGGCCTATATCGCGCCGAACGCCATCCTGATGCCGTCCTTCGTCAATCTAGGCGCCTATGTCGGCGAAGGCACCATGGTCGACACCTGGGCGACCGTCGGCTCCTGCGCCCAGATCGGCGCCCATGTGCATTTGTCCGGCGGCGTCGGCATCGGCGGCGTGCTGGAGCCGATGCAGGCCGGCCCGACCATCATCGAGGACAACTGCTTCTCGCCGGCCTTCGGCTTGCCGCCCTCGAGGCCCATGCGGAACATCTTCATCGAGTCGCTCATGCCGACGGTATCGGCATGCATGCTGTCGCGGGTCGAGGCCGAGCCGGTATGGGTGAGCCCCGTGCCGGTCAGGAACATGTGGGCCGCATCGGGATGACGGACCGGGCAATCGAGCTTGCCGGCGGCCGCAAGGGCCGGCAGATCGACGAGCTCACCCTCGCCCCGGCTGGCGATGCAATCGGCCAGCGTGGTGCCGGCGGCAATCGCCGCCTTGGCCAGTTCATAGGTGGAGGCGAAACCCGGCACGAGGCGCGCAGATTCCCCCTGGCGGCAAATGACGCCACCATCCTTCAATTGCGACAGGTACATGTCTCTTACCTCAGACTGCTTTGTTCTTGTTGTAGACGTCGAAGAAGACGGCGGCGAGCAGCACCAGACCCTTGATCAGTTGCTGATAGTCGATGCCGATGCCCATGATCGACATGCCGTTGTTCATCACGCCCATGATGAAGGCGCCGATGACCGCACCGATAATGCGGCCGACCCCACCCGAGGCCGAGGCGCCGCCGATGAAGCAGGCGGCGATGACCGAACCTACGACCTGCGGTTTTGGAGACCGCCGCTCTACCAACTGAGCTATACCCCTAAGCCGTCTCTCGACAAGCCTTGGTCAATGACCGTCACTTGCGAGCTTGGCGCTGTTTAAGGTGGTCCGAGGAAAATGGCAAGCGTCTTTTTCAAGCTTTTTCAAAGAGCCCACAGAGGGCGATAGCAAGGCCCCGAATGCCAAGGCAGCCAGCGATTCCACGCCGGTCAACGGCTCATGGAGGCTCGGAGAGGAGCTCGACGCCGTCCGCCACAGGCCCGCCGCAACAGACACCCCTTCCCCGCAGCACCGGACCTCCGTGCTGAGCCGCGAAGGCGAAAAGGGCCCCACCATCGCTGGCGGGGCCCCTTCATTCCCTTGCGGGAAACCACTTACTCGTTCGACCGATCGATTACTCGATGATCGAGGCTACGATGCCGGCGCCGTGTGCAAATCGCGCTTGCGCGCCATTTGCGCCACTTTGTTTCGTCGGCAGCTTTCGGCCTCGCGCTCGATTATTATTCAATAATCGAGGCGACGATGCCGGCGCCGACGGTGCGGCCGCCTTCGCGGATGGCGAAGCGCAGCTTTTCTTCCATGGCGATAGTGCGCCGATGCCCGCGCCGATCAGCGCGCCATTGCGGCTGTCGCGTCCGCCGCCGCCGATCACGGCGCCGCCGACTGCGCCCAGGGCGGCGCCCAAGACGGCACCGCCGGCCAGGTTGGACGTCTTCTGCTCGCCGGTATAGGGATCGGTCGTGGTGCAGGCGGTCAGATAAGTCGCGGCAAGCGCGAGGATCGACAGTTTCTTGATCATCGTCGGGCAAACTCCAGGAAAAATCTGATTCTCGTCAACAAGCCAAATGCGGCAATATGAAGTTGGCGACCGTTCGAACTTACTCGGCTGCGCTTTTTTGACCGAAGCGTTTCTCGATATAATCGATCACCAGGGCTTCGAAATCCGCCGCGATGTTCGGCCCGCGCAAGGTCATGGCCTTCTTTCCGTCGATGAAGACGGGAGCGGCTGGCATCTCGCCGGTGCCCGGCAGCGAAATGCCGATGTCGGCATGCTTGCTTTCGCCCGGTCCGTTGACGATGCAGCCCATCACCGCGACGTTGAGCGCCTCGACGCCGGGATATTTCTCCCGCCAGACCGGCATGTTCTTGCGCAGGTCCTGCTCGATCTTCTGGGCCAGTTCCTGGAACACGGTAGAGGTCGTCCGGCCGCACTGACGTTGAAATGCTGCATGAAGCGCAGGACGACGGCGGCAAAGGCCTCGTTCAGTTCGAACAGGTCGATGTCGGAAATCTTCATGCCGGTGCGGGCGAGAAGCTTCTCGGTGACGTCGACCGGGCCGGTGAGCATCAGGGCCGGATCCGAGCCAATATTGGTGAAGGAACGGATGCGGGCGCGCGGCTTCAGGCCCATCGACTGGCCGCCGGCCTTGGAGCCGACGAGAACGGCAGCCGCGCCGTCGACGATGCCCGACGAATTGCCGGCATGGTGGACATAAGTTACCTTCTCGATTTCCGGATGGGCCTGGATGGCGACGGCTTCGAAGCCGCCCATCTCGCCCGGCATCTGGAAGGAGGGATTGAGGCCGGCCAGCGATTGCATGTCGGTGGTCGGGCGCATGTGCTCGTCGCGGTCGAGGATGACAAGGCCGTTCTGGTCCTTCACCGGAATGACCGACCGGGCGAAATGGCCCTTTTCCCAGGAAGCGGCGGTGCGCTTCTGGCTCTCGACGGCATAGGCGTCGACGTCGTCACGGCTGAAGCCGTATTTGGTGGCGATCAGGTCGGCGGAGACGCCCTGCGGCATGAAATAGCCGGGGAAGTTGACCGAGGGGTCCATGTATCGCAGTCATGCATCGCCATGTTGGCCTCGTAGGAACCGTGCATGCCGAGCATGCCGAGCCAGTTCTTGCCCGAGGCCGGATAGGAGCCGAGGCCCATCAGGGTCGAGGTGATCGGGAAGTCGGTGAGTTCGACCAGTTCGCGCAGCAGCTTGGAGGCTTCCGGCCCGGAATTGACGACCCCGCCGCCCGAATAGATGATCGGCCGGCGCGCATTGGCCATCAACTCGACGGCGGCGCGGATGGCGTTGATGTCGCCCTGCACCTGCGGCTGGTAGCTCTTCTGGATGATGTCGTTGGACGGCGGTGTATAGGTGCCGGTGGCGAACTGCACGTCCTTGGGCACATCGACCAGGACCGGGCCCGGACGGCCGGACTGGGCGATGCGGAAGGCCTCGTGGATGACGCGGGCGAGATCGTTGACGTCCTTGACCAGCCAGTTGTGCTTGGTGCACGGCCGGGTGATGCCGACGGTGTCGCATTCCTGGAAGGCGTCGGAGCCGATCAGCGTGGTCGGGACCTGGCCGGAGATGCAGACGAGCGGAACGCTGTCCATCAGCGCGTCCTGCAGCGGCGTCACCGCATTGGTGGCGCCCGGCCCTGACGTCACCAGCATGACGCCGACCTTGCCGGTGGAACGCCCCTCCGTACCCACCCCCTCACTTGCGATTTCTAGCACTTAGCCAAGGCTAAGATGCTGAAATCGCTTTCTCTCCCACAAGGGGAGAGAAGTCCAAAACATCGACCGGAGTACCCATGACCGCAGCCGTTTCCTTCTCGCAGGTGTCGCGCCATTTCGGCGCCGTCAAAGCCGTCGATGCCGTCGATCTTGCGATCGCGCCGGGCGAATTCTTCGCCATGCTCGGGCCGTCGGGTTCCGGCAAGACGACCTGCCTGCGCCTGATCGCCGGCTTCGAGCAGCCGACCTCCGGCCATATCGAGATCTTCGGCGAAACGGCCGAGGGGGTTCCGCCCTATCGGCGTCACGTCAACACGGTGTTCCAGGACTACGCGCTGTTCCCGCATCTCGACATCCTCAACAACGTCGCCTACGGGCTGATGGTCAAGGGTGTCGAGAAAGCCGAGCGGCTGAAGCTCGCCGGCCAGGCGCTGGAACTGGTCAAGCTGCCGGGTTATGGCGAGCGCAAGCCGGGGCAATTGTCGGGCGGCCAGCGCCAGCGCGTGGCGCTTGCCCGTGCTCTCGTCAACAAGCCCAAGGTCCTGCTGCTCGACGAGCCGCTCGGCGCGCTTGATCTGAAACTGCGCGAGCAGATGCAGGAGGAGCTGAAGACTGCGCCCCGGTCGTATGCGGAACGGCTTTTGCTGGTCCGCCGCTCGGCTCGGGGTGTGGACTGTTGTCGGCCGCGCCGGCGGCCTAAGCCCGGGGACCTTAGGTGCCCCCGGCAGCCGTCGTCGGCACGGCCGGTTACCGCGCGCCGCAAGGCGCATCCCTCGGGATGCTGCGCTGCAACGGCCTGCGGGCTCCCCATCCGACCCGTCTTGAAACACGGACCAAGGAGTCTGACATGCGTGCGAGTCGACGGGTTTTAAACCTGGGATGCGCAAGGAAGCTAACGAGCGGGAGGCCCTCACGGGCCGCACCGCTGGCCGACCCTGATCTTCTGTGAAGGGTTCGAGTTGGAGCACGCCTGTCGGGACCCGAAAGATGGTGAACTATGCCTGAGCGGGGCGAAGCCAGAGGAAACTCTGGTGGAGGCTCGAAGCGATACTGACGTGCAAATCGTTCGTCTGACTTGGGTATAGGGGCGAAAGACTAATCGAACCATCTAGTAGCTGGTTCCCTCCGAAGTTTCCCTCAGGATAGCTGGAGCCCATTACGAGTTCTATCAGGTAAAGCCAATGATTAGAGGCATCGGGGGCACAACGCCCTCGACCTATTCTCAAACTTTAAATAGGTAGGACGGCACGGCTGCTCCGGTGAGCCGTGCCATGGAATCGGGAGCTATGATGTCGGTGACGCGGCCGGGGCGGGGGCTCATGACGACGATCTTGGTCGAGAGATAGACCGCTTCCGGGATCGAATGGGTGACGAAGCAGATGGTCTTGTCGGTGCGGGCCCAGAGCTTCAGCAGTTCGGAATTCAAATGGTCGCGGACGATTTCGTCGAGCGCGCCGAAGGGCTCGTCCATCAGCAGAAGGTCGGCGTCGAAGGCGAGCGCCCGGGCGATCGAGGCGCGCTGCTGCATGCCGCCCGACAGCTGCCAGGGGAATTTCTTGCCGAAGCCGGTGAGGTTGACGAGGTCGAGCGTCTGCTCGATCCGCTTCTTCTGCTCCTCCCTGGAGAAGCCCATGATTTCGAGCGGCAGGGCGATGTTCTTCTCGATGGTGCGCCAGGGATAGAGCGCCGCCGCCTGGAAAACATAGCCGTAGGAGCGGTCCTTGCGGGCGTTTTCCGGCGTCATGCCGTTGACGGTTATGGTGCCCGATGTGTGTTTTTCCAGATCGGCAATGACACGCAGGAAGGTGGTCTTGCCGCAGCCGGAGGGGCCGATGAAGGAGACGAAGTCACCCTTCTTCACCTCGAGATCGACATTGGAAAGCGCATGGACCGGCCCGTCTCCCGTCTGGAAGGTGAGACAAAGGTCCTTGGCGGACACGACAGAAAAGGGAGCGGTCATCGAAAAAAATATAAAAAACTGTAGGATTTTTCCAAAAGTTGAACTAAAAAAAAAAAAAAAAAAATATTTTGAAATAATTTTTTTTAGTGTATACTTATAGTTGCTCGTTAAAACCGAAGCAAGAGAAACGAAACTTAGATCTTTCAAAACTAGATACGAATCTAAAATTAAAACAAAACCAATTTATTAAACACGCAATTTTTTGAGAGTTTGATCCTAGCTCAGGATGAACGCTCGCTGTGTGCCTAATACATGCATGTTGAACGGGATGTAGCAATACATTCAGTAGCGAATGGGTGAGTAACACGTACCTAACCTACCTTTAAGACTGGGATAACTATTGGAAACAATAGCTAATACCGGATATAGTTATTTATCGCATGATGAGTAATAGAAAGGAGCTTCACAGCTTCACTTAAAAATGGGGGTGCGGAACATTAGTTAGTTGGTAGGGTAATGGCCTACCAAGACGATGATGTTTAGCCGGGCCGAGAGGCTGTACGGCCACACTGGGACTGAGATACGGCCCAGACTCCTACGGGAGGCAGCAGTAAGGAATTTTCCACAATGAGCGAAAGCTTGATGGAGCGACACAGCGTGCAGGATGAAGTTCTTCGGAATGTAAACTGCTGTTATAAGGGAAGAAAAAATAGAATAGGAAATGATTTTATCTTGACGGTAGCCTCGAAAAGGCGATCGGCGCGCCGATCGGCCTCGTGCACGGCCGGATGAGCGGGCCGGAAAAGGATGCCGCCATGCTCGCCTTCAAGAGCGGTGAGACGCGCTTGCTGGTGGCGACCACCGTGGTCGAGGTCGGCGTCGACGTGCCGGACGCAACGATCATGGTGATCGAGCACGCCGAGCGCTTCGGCCTCGCCCAGCTGCACCAGCTGCGCGGCCGGGTCGGGCGCGGCGACGAGGCGTCCAGTTGCATCCTGCTCTACAAGGGACCGCTCGGCGAGACCGCCAAGGCGCGCCTGTCGATCCTGCGCGACAGCGAGGACGGTTTCCTGATCGCCGAGGAAGACCTGAAGCTGCGCGGCGAAGGTGAACTGCTCGGCACGCGTCAGTCCGGCACGCCGGGTTTCCGCATCGCCAGTCTCGAGGCCCATGCCGATCTCCTGGAAATCGCCCGCAAGGACGCATCCTACCTGCTGGACCGCGATCCGGACCTCATGACCCCGCGCGGT
The DNA here is from genome assembly GCF_004006415.1 of Hydrogenophaga sp. NH-16. Taxonomy (NCBI): domain Bacteria; kingdom Pseudomonadati; phylum Pseudomonadota; class Betaproteobacteria; order Burkholderiales; family Comamonadaceae; genus Hydrogenophaga; species Hydrogenophaga sp. NH-16. The sequence goes on along the minus strand of NZ_CP029344.1, from coordinate 4,817,696 downwards.
GAGGCCGTGCGTACGCTCCTCTATCTGCATCGCCGCGACGAGGCGATCAGGTTCCTGCGGGCGGGGTGATGATGGTTGCCGCCTCTTCGGTGGCGGCCGCCTTGTATTCCGGGGAGACGAGGCCGGCGGATATGAGAAGCTTCACGCCCTCTTCCGGCGACATGTCGAGCAGCTTCAACTTGCTGCGCGGCACGAACATCAGGAAACCGGCGGTGCAATGATCTTGGCCACGACGCCGGCGCCGACGGTACGACCGCCTTCACGGATGGCAAAGCGCAGACCTTCTTCCATGGCGATCGGGGCGATCAGCTTGACGGTGATCGACACGTTGTCACCAGGCATCACCATTTCCTTGCCCTCAGGCAGCTCGATGGCACCGGTCACGTCCGTCGTGCGGAAGTAGAACTGTGGGCGGTAGTTGTTGAAGAACGGCGTGTGACGGCCACCTTCGTCCTTGGACAGCACATACACCTCGCCGGTGAAGTGCGTGTGCGGCTTGATGGAGCCGGGCTTGCACAGCACCTGGCCGCGCTGCACTTCTTCGCGCTTGGTGCCGCGCAGCAGGATACCGACGTTGTCGCCAGCCTGACCCTGGTCCAGCAGTTTGCGGAACATTTCCACGCCGGTGCAGGTGGTCTTCTGGGTGGCGGCGATACCGACGATTTCGATTTCTTCGCCGACCTTGATGATGCCGCGCTCGATACGACCGGTCACCACGGTGCCGCGACCGGAGATGGAGAACACGTCTTCCACAGGCATCAGGAAGGCACCATCCACAGCACGCTCAGGCGTGGGGATGTAGCTGTCCAGCGCGTCGGCCAGGCGCATGATGGCCTGCTCGCCCAGATCGCCCTTGTCGCCTTCCAGCGCCAGTTTGGCCGAACCCTTGACGATGGGGGTGTCGTCGCCGGGGAAGTCGTACTTGGAGAGCAGCTCGCGCACTTCCATCATGTGCCGCCGCTCTATGCGGCAGAAATGACGCCCTACGATCCATTGGTCGGCGAGTTCCGCGTGCATTATGCCGGCTTCTTCGATCCCGGTTTCGGCCATGCCGCCGCCGGCGGTTCGGGAAGCCGCGCCGTGCTCGAAGTGCGCAGTCACGAAGTTCCCTTCATCCTCGAGCATGGCCAGGTGATCGGCCGTCTGGTCTACGAGCACATGCAGGAACGCCCTGAAGGCCTCTACGGCTCCGGCCTCGGCTCCAACTATCAGGCGCAAGGGTTGAAGCTGTCCAAGCATTTCCGTCTCGGCTGAACCGCGGTTGATCGACGGCTTTCGCTCTTGACAGGCCGCCGCATCTGTTGGAACTGTGCGGGCCGCGCGGGTGTAGCTCAATGGCAGAGCAGCAGCTTCCCAAGCTGAATACGAGGGTTCGATTCCCTTCACCCGCTCCAGCTACCCTTCCAGTGACCTGGGTCCGTTGTGCCGCCGCGAGCAAACCACGGTTTTACCGTGCGTTTTCCGGCGCCTGTTCGTCGTTTGCGCTTTTGGCCGCCCCGTTCGCGTTGCGTCGGCGCCTGGCTTCCAAAAACGCAAGTCCCACAAGCGTCATGAGGGTGAAGCCGGCGCCTGCGAGGAATGTGCCTCTCGGGCCGGTCGCATCCCACAGCAGGCCGGCGATGACGCTTGCGGCCAGAAGCACCACGCCGGTGATCAGGTTGAACACGCCAAACGCCGTGCCGCGCAGTTCGGCCGGCGCATCCAGACCGCCAGCGGCACGTTGAACAGGCAGTGCGCGAGCGCCACGGCGATATGCGTGTCGATCAGGCCGAAGGCCGAATAGAGCTGGAAGAACGGCAGAGCGAAGACCGCGGGCGGCGCCATGCGGTTGGTGAGCAGCCAGAAGAACAGATGCTTGTCGCCGAGAAAGCGGTAGCGCGAGAAGGCATAGGCCGCGGGCAAGGCCGCTGCGACCGAGATCACCGTGTTCATCACCACGTAGATGATCGAGTTGATATAGCCGTTGTACCAGGACGGGTCGGTGAAGATCACCATGTAGTTCCGGACCGTCGGGTTCTGCGGAAAGAGCGAGAAGGCCCCGAGAATCTCGTTGTTTTCCTTGAAGCTCATGTTGACCAGCCAATAGATCGGCAGGAGCAGGAAGATGATGTAGATCGTCGGGATCAGGAAGGAGAAGCGGCTCTTGTCGTGGTTCATCTTCATATCCCCTTCACTTGGCCTGGGCGTCGTGGCTGGTCATGACCGTGTAGAAGACCCACGACATGAGCAGGATGATCAGGAAGTAGATGATCGACATGGCAGCCGCCGGGCCAAGGTCGAACTGGCCGACCGCCATCTTGACGAGGTCGATCGACAGGAAGGTCGTCGAGTTGCCGGGACCGCCGCCGGTGACGACGAAGGGCTCGGTATAGATCATGAAGCTGTCCATGAAGCGCAGCAGCACGGCGATCAGAAGCACGCGCTTCATCTTCGGCAGCTGGATGTAGCGGAACACCGAGAAGCGCGAGGCGCCGTCGATCTTGGCGGCCTGACGGCGGTGAAGTCGCTGTCGCTCAACCAGAACCGCATCGACAGCCTCGTCGAGCAGCTCTACGACATCAACAAGCGTCTCGTGCAGAACGAAGGCCGTTTGTTGCGTCTGGCCGAATCCTATGGCGTCAAGCGCGATAGTTTCCTCGAGCAGTACCAGGGCGCTGAACTCGACCCGAACTGGATGAAGTCGATCGGCAACCTCTCTGCCCGCGGCTGGAAGGATTTTGCCCGCGAGGAAAACCAGACGATCCGCGACATCCGCGGCGAGATCCAGAACCTTGCGACCGAGACCGGTATTTCGGTGACGGAATTCCGCCGCATCGTGCACATGGTGCAGAAGGGCGAACGGGAAGCCCGCATCGCCAAGAAGGAAATGGTCGAGGCCAATCTGCGTCTCGTCATCTCGATCGCCAAGAAGTACACGAACCGCGGCCTGCAGTTCCTCGACCTCATTCAGGAAGGCAATATCGGCCTGATGAAGGCGGTCGACAAGTTCGAGTATCGCCGCGGTTACAAGTTCTCGACCTATGCGACCTGGTGGATCAGGCAGGCGATCACCCGTTCGATCGCCGACCAGGCCCGCACGATCCGCATTCCGGTGCACATGATCGAGACGATCAACAAGATCGTCCGCACCTCGCGCCAGATGCTGCATGAGATCGGCCGCGAGCCGACGCCGGAAGAACTGGCCGAAAAGCTCGCCATGCCGCTGGAAAAGGTCCGTAAGGTCCTGAAGATCGCCAAGGAGCCGATCTCGCTCGAAACCCCTGTGGGTGACGAAGAGGATTCGCATCTCGGCGACTTCATCGAGGACAAGAACGCGCTTCTGCCGATCGACGCGGCCATTTGCGGGAAATGCCGCCGCCACGCGCCGTGTTCGGCATCAGCACCGAATAGCGGCCGGCGAGCGACAGGTAGGTGGTGAGAGCTGCGCCCTTGTTGCCGCGTTCTTCCTTGGCGACCTGCACCAGCAGGATCTGGCGCCGCTTGATCACTTCCTGGATGCGGTACTGCTTGCGCGGCTTGCGCACGATGCGGTCCGGAACCTCTTCCATGGCGTCTTCGGCGCCCACGGATTCGATTTCTTCCTTCTCCTCGATGTGGTCGTCGTCGTCGTCGAAATCGTCGTCGCGGCCGCGGCGTCCGCCGGCATCTTCGGAGATTTCGTCGTCGGTCTCGAACAGGGCGGCCATGTCGCCCTTGCCGTCGTCCTCAATGGCCTCGACGGCCTCGGATACCTGTTCCTCGGTCTCGGTGGTCTTCTTGGCGCGCGGCTTGCGGGTGCGCTTCGGCTTGGCCTTGGGCGCCTCCTCGGCGGGGGCTGCCTCGTCGGCCACAACTTCGGCCGGCGCTTCGGCCGAAACTTCAGCTTCCGCTTCCGGTTCAGCGGTTTCAACCGGCACGATGCCGACGTCGGGCTGTTCCTGTGAGGCCAGATCCGAGGCGGGCGACTCGTCGCCATCCGATTCGTCTTCGCGCCGGTGTTCTTCGGCTTCGGCGTTCAACAGCGCCTGCCGGTCGGCATAGGGGATCTGGTAGTAATCGGGGTGGATTTCGGCGAAGGCCAGGAAGCCGTGGCGATTGCCGCCATAGTCGACGAAGGCCGCCTGTAGCGAAGGTTCGACGCGCGTCACCTTCGCCAGATAGATATTGCCCCGTATCTGCTTCTTGTGCTGGGACTCGAAATCGAATTCTTCGATGCGGTTCCATAGGCGAGGTTGTCGTAGACGCTCATATGCGGATAGAGCGCATAGTTCTGGAACACCATGGCGATGTCGCGCTCGGCCGGCTCGACATTGTTGACGACGCGCCCGCCAATGCTGACCGTGCCTTGCGATATGGCCTCCAGCCCCGCCACCATGCGCAGCAAGGTCGACTTGCCGCAGCCCGAAGGGCCAACCAGCACGATGAATTCGCCGTCCTCGATGGCGATGTCGATGGCTTTGACCGCGTGCACGCCGCCGTCGTAGATCTTCGAGACCTGGTCGATCAGAATGGACGCCATGGGTTTACCTTTCTCACTTGTCGCTTTCGGTCAGGCCCTTGATGAACCAGCTCTGGAAAATCACCACGACGACGACGGGCGGCAGCATGGCGAGCACCGCCATGGCGAAAGCCTCATTGTAGTCGGGGATCTGCGAGCCGACCCAGACCTGCAGGATCTGCTTGATGCCGCGCATCAGCGTGTAGAAGCTCTCGTCCGTGGTCATCAGCATGGGCCAGAGATACTGGTTCCAGCCATAGACGAACATGATGATGAAGACCGCCGCGATCATGGTGCGCGACAGCGGCACGAGCACGTCGATGAAGAACTTCACCGGGCCTGCGCCGTCGATGCGGGCGGCCTCCAGCAGTTCGTCCGGCACAGACTTGAAGAACTGCCGGAAGAAGAAGGTGCCGGTGGCGGACGCCAGCAGCGGCAGGATCAGGCCGACATGGCTGTTCAGCAGGCCGAGCTCGCTCATCACCTTGTAGGACGGCATGATGCGCACCTCGAGCGGCAGGAGCAGCGTGGTGAAGATCAGCCAGAAGGCGAGCGTGGCGAAGCGGAAGCGGAAATAGACGATGGCAACATCAACGACGGTAAGGCCGGTCGTACCCGCTGGCGTGGCAAGACCCCGCACAACCGCGGTGTCGTCATGAACCCGGTCGACCACCCGCACGGTGGTGGTGAAGGCCGCACCTCCGGTGGCCGCCACCCGGTTTCGCCGTGGGGCAAGCCGACCAAGGGCAAGCGGACTCGCTCGAACAAGTCGACCGACAAGTTCATCATGCGCTCCCGCCACCTGAAGAAGAAGTAAGAGAGGTTAGTCAGAAATGGCTCGTTCAGTATGGAAAGGCCCGTTTGTTGACGGCTATCTTCTCAAGAAGGCTGAGAAGGTTCGTGAGGGCGGTCGTAGCGAAGTGATCAAGATCTGGAGCCGTCGCTCCACGATCCTGCCGCAGTTCGTCGGTCTCACCTTCGGCGTCTACAACGGCAGCAAGCATGTTCCGGTCAGCGTCAACGAAGACATGGTCGGACACAAGTTCGGTGAATTCTCTCCGACCCGGACCTATTACGGTCACGGTGCGGACAAGAAGGCGAAGAGGAAGTAACAATGGGCAAGGCAAAAGCCGAACGTCGGCTGAAGGACAACGAGGCGCAAGCTGTTGCGCGCACGATCCGCGTTAGCCCGCAGAAGCTCAACCTGGTTGCCGCGCTCATCCGCGGCAAGAAGGTCGAGCGCGCGCTCGCCGACTTGGAATTCTCCCGCAAGCGCATCGCCGGCACGGTTCGCAAGACCCTGGAATCGGCGATCGCAAACGCCGAGAACAACCATGATCTCGACGTCGACCAGCTGATCGTGGCGGAAGCCTATGTCGGCAAGTCGATCACCATGAAGCGTTTCCACGCTCGTGGCCGTGGCCGCGCATCGCGCATCGAAAAGCCGTTCTCGCACCTCACCATCGTTTGAACAGCTCGAGCGCCATCTTCTTCGGCAGGCCGCACTGGTGCAGCTTCAGTTCCGGGCCGGTCACGATGACCGAGCGGCCGGAATAGTCGACGCGCTTGCCGAGCAGGTTCTGACGGAAGCGACCCTGCTTGCCCTTGAGCATGTCGGACAGCGACTTCAGCGGACGCTTGTTGGCGCCGGTGATGACGCGGCCGCGGCGGCCGTTGTCGAACAGCGCGTCCACAGATTCCTGCAGCATGCGCTTTTCGTTGCGGATGATGATGCCCGGCGCACGAAGCTCGATCAGGCGCTTCAGACGGTTGTTACGGTTGATGACGCGACGATAGAGATCGTTCAGGTCGGAGGTCGCGAAGCGGCCGCCGTCGAGCGGCACCAGCGGGCGCAGGTCCGGCGGGATGACCGGGACGACCTTCATGATCATCCATTCCGGACGGTTGCCGGATTCCATGAAGTTCTCGACGATCTTCAGGCGCTTCATCAGCTTCTTCTGCTTGAGATCCGATGTGGTCTCAGCCAGTTCGGCACGCAGATCGCCAGCGATCTTCTCGAGGTTCATCGAGGCGAGCATCTCGTAGATCGCCTCGGCGCCGATCATCGCGGTGAACTGGTCTTCGCCATATTCATCCACGGCCAGCATATATTCTTCTTCCGAGAGGAGCTGGTGCTCCTTGAGGGCGGTGAGGCCCGGCTCGGTGACGATGTAGTTCTCAAAGTAGAGAACGCGCTCGACATCCTTCAGCGTCATGTCGAGCAGCGTCGAGATGCGCGAGGGAAGCGACTTCAGGAACCAGATATGGGCAACGGGCGCTGCGAGCTCGATATGGCCCATGCGCTCGCGGCGAACGCGCGACAGCGTGACTTCGACGCCGCACTTTTCGCAGATGATAGCCTCTAGCGAAAATCGGGGCGCTTGTGCACCCTCATTCTGGTGATGGTCCCGCAAACGACCGTGATCAATTGCGCTCGCGCCACCAGGCGATCTGCTTCCTGACCTCCGACGGCGCGGTGCCGCCAAAGCTCTTGCGGCTGGCAACCGATGCCTCGACGGTCAGTACGTCGAAAATGCCGGCGGTGATCGCCGGATTGATCGACTGCAGGTCTTCCAGCGAAAGCTCCGCCAGGTCGCAAGCCCTGGCTTCCGCCATGGCGACGGCCTTGCCGGTCGCATGGTGGGCATCGCGGAAGGGCAGGCCGGCTTCCCGGACCAGCCAGTCGGCGAGGTCGGTCGCGGTCGAATAGCCGGAGCCGGCTGCCGCCTTCATGCGGTCGGTGCGGATCGTCATGTCGCGCACCATGCCGGTCATGGCGGCGATCGCCAGTTCCAGGCTCTCGGCCGAATCGAAGACCTGTTCCTTGTCTTCCTGCATGTCCTTGGAATAGGCGAGCGGCAGGCCCTTCATCACGGTCAGCAGCGCCACCAGCGAGCCGTTGATGCGGCCGGTCTTCGCGCGCACCAGTTCGGCGGCGTCCGGGTTCTTCTTCTGCGGCATGATCGACGAGCCGGTCGAAAACGCGTCCGAGAGGCGGATGAAGCCGAATTGCGGCGTCGACCAGATGACGATCTCCTCGGCGAGCCGCGACAGATGCGTGGCGCAGATCGAGGCGATCGACAGGAATTCCAGTGCGAAATCGCGATCCGACACGGTGTCGATCGAATTGCGCGTCGGTTCGCGGAAGCCAAGCGCCGAGGCCGTCATGTGGCGGTCGATGGCAAAGCCGGTGCCGGCGAGCGCCGCCGCCCCGATCGG
>NZ_CP029344.1:4775000-4805000 GCF_004006415.1 Hydrogenophaga sp. NH-16 | reverse complement strand
GCCTACACGCTGCAGGAAATGCTGACGGTGAAGTCGGACGACGTGGCGGGCCGTACCAAGGTCTACGAGGCGATCGTCCGCGGCGACGACACCTTCGAGGCGGGCATTCCGGAGAGCTTCAACGTTCTCGTCAAGGAAATGCGCTCGCTGGGTCTCAGCGTCGAGCTCGAGAACTCGAAGGTCGACGAGGCGGCAGCCGGCCAGCTGCCCGACGCGGCGGAATAACAAGTTGACAAGGGCGTGCGGGGGCTTCCTCGCACGCCATTCCCGCCTTGATCCGGTCGGACCGGGGCAGGGAAGTTTCGCCGCATTTGGCGGTTATTGTCATTTAAGGGTCCGGTTCGGCATCCCGGGAATTTGCCGGCACCGCGATCCCATTGAGGGCTCTTCTGCCCCATCAAGGAGACAGGCATGAACCAAGAGGTCATGAACCTTTTCAACCCGTCGGTACCGGCGCAGCACTTCGATTCCATCCGGATTTCGATTGCCAGCCCGGAAAAGATTCTTTCGTGGTCGTATGGCGAGATCAAGAAGCCGGAAACGATCAATTATCGTACCTTCAAGCCGGAACGCGACGGTCTGTTCTGCGCGCGCATCTTCGGGCCGATCAAGGACTACGAGTGCCTGTGCGGCAAGTACAAGCGCATGAAGTACAAGGGCATCATCTGCGAAAAGTGCGGCGTCGAAGTCACACTGTCGCGCGTTCGCCGCGAGCGCATGGGCCATATCGAGCTCGCGGCACTTCCATGCCGAGGTGCAGGCCCATGGAAGCGAGAACTTCCTTGATTTCGTTGAGCGACTTGCGGCCAAAGTTCGGAGTGCGAAGCATTTCTGCTTCGGTCTTCTGAATGAGGTCGCCGATATAGACGATGTTGTCGTTCTTCAGGCAGTTGGCCGAACGGACCGAGAGCTCGAGTTCGTCGACCTTCTTGAGGAGGGCCGGGTTGAACGCGAGTTCGGTGACGGCTTCCTCTTCGACTTCCTTCTGCGGCTCGTCGAAATTGACGAAGACGCCGAGTTGGTCCTGAAGAATGCGGGCCGCGAATGCGACAGCATCTTCACCGGTGATCGAACCATCGGTCTCGATGGTCATCGTCAGCTTGTCGTAGTCGAGAACCTGTCCTTCGCGGGTGTTTTCCACCTTGTAGGACACCTTCTTGACCGGCGAATACAGGCTGTCGACCGGGATGAGACCGATCGGGGCATCTTCGGCGCGGTTACGATCGGCCGGGACATAGCCCTTGCCGTTGGCGACGGTGAATTCCATGCGGATCTCGGCGCCCTCGTCGAGGGTGCAGATAACATGGTTGGGGTTGAGGATTTCGATGTCGCCAACCGTCTGGATGTCACCGGCGGTCACGACGCCCGGACCCTGCTTGCGCACGACCATGCGCTTCGGATCATCGCCGTCCATCTTGATGGCGATTTCCTTGATGTTGAGCACGATGTCGGTCACGTCTTCCCGGACGCCCGGGATCGACGAGAACTCGTGCAGCACGCCGTCGATCTGCACGGCAGTGACGGCACCACCACGCAGCGACGACAACAGCACGCGACGCAGCGCGTTGCCGAGCGTCAGGCCGAAACCGCGTTCCAGCGGCTCGGCGACGAGGGTCGCCTTGGTGCGGCCGGACGAGGTGAACTCGACCTTGTTCGGCTTGATCAGTTCCTGCCAATTCTTCTGAATCATTATTTTACCTTCCGTTCGTCGCCACCATCCAATCGTGGCTACCGAGCTAACACCGAGAGGCATGCACGTCTCCGTCCGCGCCAATGTCCGCACCGCACAGGCCTCGTCGCAGAGCCTGGCCGCCGGTCTCGACATTGCCTTCAAGTCCGGTGCCATCACCGGCATGCTGGTGGCAGGTCTCGCCCTGCTCGGCGTTGCCATCTACTTCTACATTCTGACCGTGGTACTCGGCCATGAGAGCGGTTCGCGCGAAGTCATCGACTCGCTCGTGGCGCTCGGCTTTGGCGCTTCGCTCATTTCGATCTTCGCCCGTCTCGGCGGCGGCATCTTCACCAAGGGTGCCGACGTCGGCGGCGACCTCGTCGGCAAGGTCGAAGCCGGCATTCCGGAAGACGACCCGCGCAACCCGGCAACCATTGCCGACAACGTGGGTGACAATGTCGGCGACTGCGCCGGCATGGCCGCCGACCTGTTCGAGACCTATGCGGTCTCGGTTGTTGCCACCATGGTTCTGGCCGCCATCTTCTTTGCCGGCTCCGCCGCCCTTGAGATCGCGATGATCTATCCGCTCGCTATTTGCGGCGCCTGCATCATCACGTCGATCATCGGCACCTTCTTCGTCAAGCTCGGCACCAACGGCTCGATCATGGGCGCCCTCTACAAGGGCCTCATCGTCACCGGCGCGCTGTCGATCCTCGGTCTTGCTGCAGCGACCTCGCTCACCATCGGCTGGGGCTCGATCGGCACGGTCAACGGGATGGACATCACCGGCTGGAACCTGTTCATCTGCGGCATCCTCGGTCTCGTGGTCACCGCGCTGATCGTCGTGATCACCGAATACTACACCGGCACCAACAAGCGGCCGGTCAACTCGATCGCGCAAGCCTCGGTCACCGGCCACGGCACCAACGTGATCCAGGGCCTTGCCGTCTCGCTGGAGTCGACGGCGCTCCCGGCTATCGTCATCGTCGGCGGCATCATCGCCACCTATCAGCTGGCCGGCCTGTTCGGCACGGCGATCGCGGTGACCACCATGCTGGGTCTCGCCGGCATGATCGTCGCGCTCGACGCCTTCGGCCCATGGTCCTCAACCTCGACAAGTGCATCGGGTGTCACACCTGCTCGGTCACCTGCAAGAACGTCTGGACCAATCGCGAGGGCGTCGAATACGCCTGGTTCAACAATGTCGAAACCAAGCCCGGCATCGGTTTCCCGAAGGAATGGGAAAATCAGAAGAAGTGGAACGGCGGCTGGGTCAGGAAGTCGAACGGCAAGATCGAGCCGAAGATGGGCGCCAAGTGGCGCATCCTCGCCAAGATCTTCGCCAATCCCGACCTGCCGGAAATCGATGACTATTACGAGCCCTTCGACTTCGACTACGGCCACCTGCAGACGGCCGGCGAAAGCCGCGCCATGCCGACGGCCCGTCCCCGCTCGATGATCAGCGGCGAGCGGATGGAAAAGATCGAATGGGGTCCGAACTGGGAGGAGATCCTCGGCGGCGAATTCGAGAAGCGCTCGAAGGACTACAATTTCGAGGGTGTGCAGAAGGAAATCTACGGCCAGTTCGAGAACACCTTCATGATGTATCTGCCGAGGTTGTGCGAGCACTGCCTCAACCCGACCTGTGCGGCTGCCTGTCCGTCGGGGGCGATCTACAAGCGCGAGGATGACGGCATCGTCCTGATCGACCAGGAGAAATGCCGCGGCTGGCGGATGTGCGTGTCGGGCTGTCCCTACAAGAAGATCTACTACAACTGGAACTCGGGCAAATCCGAAAAGTGCATCTTCTGCTATCCGCGCATCGAGGCGGGCCATCCGACCGTCTGCTCGGAAACGTGCGTCGGTCGCATCCGCTATCTCGGCGTCATCCTGTACGATGCCGACCGTATCTCGGAGGCCGCATCCACGGCAAACGAGCAGGATCTCTACGAGGAACAGCTGAAGATCTTCCTCGATCCGAACGATCCGGCCGTCATCGAGCAGGCCCGCAAGGACGGCGTCCCGGATGCCTGGCTGGAAGCCGCCAAGCGGTCGCCAGTCTACAAGATGGCGATGGACTGGAAGATCGCCTTTCCGCTCCACCCGGAATATCGCACGCTGCCGATGGTCTGGTATTCGACCACCGCGTCTGATCGCGGCTGCCGACAGCCTGAACAGTGCTTTAAAATTGCGAAATGACAATTCCCGGCCCCTGGGCTGGGAACGATGTCCCTCGGGGTAAAGACATGGAAAGCTACGACTATATCGTAATCGGCGCCGGCACCGCCGGCTGCGTCATGGCCAACCGGCTGGCGGCCGATCGGTCGACCCGCGTGCTCCTGCTGGAGGCCGGCGGCAGCGACAATTACCACTGGGTGCACATCCCTGTCGGCTATCTCTATTGCATCAACAATCCGCGCACCGACTGGTGCTTCACCACTGCCAAGGAAGAGGGTCTGAACGGCCGCTCGCTGAGCTATCCGCGTGGCAAGGTGCTGGGCGGATGTTCCTCGATCAACGGCATGATCTACATGCGCGGCCAGGCCTATGACTACGACCAGTGGCGCCAGATGGGCTGCGAGGGCTGGGGCTGGGACGACGTGCTGCCGCTGTTCCGGAAATCGGAAGACTTCTACAAGGGTGCCGACGAAATGCACGGCGCCGGCGGCGAATGGCGGGTCGAAAAGGCACGCGTCCGCTGGGCGGTGCTCGAAGCCTTCCAGCAGGCGGCCAGGGAGGCCGGCATTCCCGAGACCGCCGACTTCAACCGCGGCAGCAACGAGGGGTCCGGCTATTTCGACGTCAACCAGCGTTCCGGCATCCGCTGGAACACCGCCAAGGCCTTCCTGCGACCCGCCGTCAAGCGCGGCAACCTCACCGTCATTACCAAGGCGCATGTCAAGCGCCTGATCATCGAGAACGACACGGTGACCGGCGTCGAGGTCCACCATGACGGCGTGACCAAGCAGTTCTCGGCAAGGCGCGAGACGGTGCTGTGCGCCGGCGCGATCGGTTCGCCGCATATCCTCGAGCGCTCCGGCATCGGCCGCGGCGAGGTGCTGAAGAATGCCGGCATCGAGGTGAAGAAGGACGTGCGCGATGTCGGCGAGAACCTGCAGGACCACCTGCAGCTTCGCCTCGCCTTCAAGGTCACCGGCGTGCCGACCTTGAACGAGAAGGCCACGAGCCTGATCGGCAAGGCCTCGATCGGTCTCGAATACCTGTTGAACGATGGCCGGTGTTGAGAACCGCGATACCGCCGGCGAAGTCGATGTAGCGGCGGCCTTCGACGTCCCACACTTCGGCATTTTCCGCCTTGGCGGCATAGATCTGGGTGGTCATGCCGACGCCGCGCGAGATGGCATCGTTCTTGCGAACTGCGATTTCGGAGTTCTTCATTGTCTCGTTCCTCTGGTGAGCGGTTGACCCTGGGCGTCGGCCATTCGTGCTCGATCGCAAGGCTTCCATATTTCCTACATTTTTTCTGTAGACTTGCAATATGGTTTGTCGCAATTATCACCCATGGCAATGACATCGCGCTGACAGGGTTCGATCCGCATGGATGACATCCGTTTCAAGATTGCCGAAGCCGCCCGGATGGTGGGGGTCTCCCCTTCGACGCTCAGGCTGTGGGAGACGCAGGAACTGATAGACCCGATCCGGACTCCCTCCGGTCAGCGGCTCTATGACCGCGCGTTGGTGGAGCGACTGAAGACCATTGCCTGGCTGCGCAGCGAAAAGGGGCTCAATCCGGCAGCGATCCGTCAAAGCCTTCGTGACGAGGATGCGGCGGACGGAGCCGACTTTCCCGAGGGCGAAGCGGAGGGTGGTTCCGAGCCGGCGGAAATGCCGGTGGGGCTCAAGATCCGCCGCCTGCGACGGGATGCGGGCAAGACGCTCGAGGCCGTCGCGCAGGCCACCGGCGTCTCGGTATCGCAGCTCTCCACCTTCGAGCGCACCTCTCAGGGCCTTTCCTTCACGGCGCTGCACGGCGTCGCCGCCTTTCTCGGCACGACGCTCGCGTCGCTCAGCGGCCAGGAGCAGGGCGAGGGCGGCGAATCCCTGATCCGTGACGGAAAATGGCCGACCTGGCCGACGACGACGTCCGGGGTAACCGTGCAGGTTCTGGCCGAGGGCCGCAACCAGATGGAATGCAACCGCTTCCAGTTGGCGCCCGGCGCTTCCAGCGAAGGGGCGTATCAGCACGAAGGCGAAGAGTTCATCCATGTGCTGTCGGGCAGCCTGGAGATCATTCTCGATGGCGACCGCTTCTTCGAGCTGCATGCCGGAGACAGCTTCTATTTCGAAAGCCGCAGGCCGCATTCCTGGCACAACAGCTTCGATGGGGAGACTGTGCTCTTGTGGATGCATACATGGCGATGCCCTCGACGGCGAGCATGAGCAGGCCGGCAAAGACCAGCGGCACGTTGAACTGGCTCTGGGCCGAGCTCATCATGTTGCCGAGGCCGTAGTTCGAGGCGACTGTTTCGGACACCACGGAACCGACGAAGGCAAGCGTGATGGCGATCTTCAGCGAGCCGAAGAAATAGGGCATGGAGCGGGGGATGCCGACCTTCAGCATGATGTCCATCTTCTTCGCGCCAAGCGCCCTCAGGACGTCTTCAGTCTCCGGCTCGATGGTGGCAAGCCCGGTCGCCACGTTGACGACGATCGGGAAGAAGGAAATGAGGAAGGCGGTGAGCACTGCCGGCACCGTGCCGATGCCGAACCAGATGACGAGGACGGGGACGAGCGCCACCTTGGGGATGGCGTTGAAGCCGATCATCAGCGGATAGAGGCCGGCATAGATGGTCTTCGACCAGCCGATAAAGAGGCCAATGCCTAGGCCGGCGACGACGGCGATGATGAAGCCGAGCGTCGTCGTGTAGAGCGTCTGCAGCGAGTTCTTCCAGATCGGCGACCAGTATTGCACGATCGCCTCGAAGACGCGGGTCGGCGAGGGCAGGATGGTCGGCGGCATGTCGAGGCCGAGAACCAGCAATTCCCAGGCGGCAAACAGGGCGAGCGTATAGAGCCAGGGAGCGGCGCGCACCCAGTTGACGCGGGCGATCAGCGGTGTGCGGACAGGCGCTGCCATGGCTGGCTTCTCCACGATCGTGCTCATGCGGCCACCCGCGCATTGGCGATCTCGCCGTGCAGGGCGTGGACCATGTCGTTGAACGGTGTCTCGTACATCAGCTCAAGATCTCGCGGGCGGGCAAAGGGTACCTTGTGTTCGGCGAGTACGCGGCCGGGGCGGCTGCTCATGACGAAGATCTTGTCGGCGAGAAAGGTCGCCTCGCGCAGGTCATGGGTGACGAGGATGATGGTGACGCCCTGGGCTGCATGCAGGTCGCGGATGACGCACCAGAGCTCCTCGCGGGTGAAGGCGTCGAGCGCGCCGAAGGGTTCGTCCAGCATCAGCAGTTCCGGTTCGTGGATCAGCGCGCGGCAGAGATTGGCACGCTGCTGCATGCCGCCAGACAACTGCCAGGGGAATTTCGATCCGAACCCCTTGAGCATGGAGCCCGAAAACCAATCGGCCCCGTCCACCAGCCTGGAGCCGGGCCTGCGATGGGATGTGGATCAGCTGCTCAAGCAATCGGTGGCATTCGGGATACCTCAGAACGAGGCGCGCACGCTCCTCAAGAGGATGGTCGAGGTGATCAGCCGATGGAAGGAGAAAGCTGAGCAATACCCCGTGCGCATGATGAGCACCGACATCGCGTCGCTGGAAGCGGTCTTGGACAACCCGCAGCTTCGGCTGGCCTGGGAGATGGTGGGTGGCCAGCGGGCATGAGCTCCTGACCGGAGAGGGCAGGGCCTGGCAGGTCGAACAGGAGGGTGGGGGCTTGCAGCGTCCGAGTGCGGAGTCCCTTTTTCGCGCGCGCGGACGTGCGCGCGTGTTTATTCTTTAGTGGGTGTCCGACCAAATGAACCCAGCGCTCACCATAAATTTCTGAGCAAGAGAAAGAGCGGCCAAAACGACTGCAGGCGCGATACAGGTTTGCTGCGGACTGCGTCCACCGCCAGTAAGACAAGGCTCCCACGCAAGTGGGGGCCTTTTGTCTTTCTGAGCCCAGTGTTTTCGCGGGGTTGCGGGCGGCGGCTGTTTCTCTGTGGGTTCTCTCGCTGCTGCTTTTCTGGCCTTTGCCGTGGGCCATTCTCTAACGCAGCTTTTTGGCAGTGAGGCTTTTCGACGTTTCAGTGCCGAATGGCAGAACGGTATTGAGACCAACACCCCGAGATGATGGGTTGGGGAACTACCCCTGTACGGATGGACATTGGCGCCATCAGTTTCACTAGAAACCAGCTTGGTTGCCAGGGAGGGTGCAAATACTCTGTTACAACACAGGCGTTTGGAGGATGCCGGGACTTGCTGAAGCGAGTTCATTTGGTGCATTGGCGCCTTTGAGTGTTCTCCGTGCGTTTGGTTGGTCCAACAACAGAGACACCCTGGCTGCATGCTCCCTTTTCCCCCTGGCTCCCGCGCCGTCGTACGTGACGAAGAATGGCTCATCCGCCGCGTGGACCCCGCCGTTGACGGCGGCTGGCTCCTCACCTGCGACGGCATTTCTGACCTGGTCCGTGGCCAGTCCGCGTTGAAGTCTCCTCGAATTCCTGAGCCAGTCAGAAGTAGAGGTTGGGGAACAGTTTGACACGGTACTCGACCGGTGGGACATTGCTCATTTATCTGTCCGCGTTCTTCGGTTGCTTACTTGACCAGGGGGCAGCCGGACTTGGCCGGGTCCATGAAAGCCACGTCGCCGGGGATGGTCGACAGGACGTTGTAATAGTCCCAAGCGACATCGCTTTCGCCCGGCTTCTTCACTTCCATCAGGTAGACGTCGTGGATCATGCGGCCGTTGGCGGCGACCTTGCCGCCCTTGGCGAAGACGTCATTGATCGGCAGTTCATGCAGCTTGGCGGAAACCGCCTCCGTCTCGTCGGTACCGGCGGCTTCGACAGCCTTCAGGTAGGAGGTGACGGCGGAATAGGTGCCGGCATGAACCATGTTCGGCATGGCTCCCGTGCGCTCGAAGAAGCGCTTGCCGAAGGCGCGGCTCTCGTCGTCGCGGTTCCAGTAGAAGGCTTCGGTGAGCGTCAGGCCCTGGGCGGCTTCAAGTCCGAGGCCGTGAACTTCGGCGAGGGTGAAGAGCAGGGCCGCCAGGCGCTGGCCGCCCTGGACGATGCCGAATTCAGCCGCCTGTTTGATGGCGTTCTGGGTGTCCATGCCGGCATTGGCAAGGCCGATGACCTTGGCGCCCGACGACTGGGCCTGCAGCAGGAACGAGGAGTAATCGGTGGTGGCGAGCGGATGGCGCACAGCGCCGAGTACCTTGCCGCCCTTTTCCTTGACGAAGTTGGCGGTGTTTTCTTCCAGCGAATAGCCGAAGGCGTAGTCGGCGGTCAGGAAGAACCAGCTGTCGCCGCCCTGCTCAACGATGGCGCCACCGGTACCGACGGCGAGAGCATGGGTGTCATAGACCCAATGGAAGCCGTAAGGGGTGCACTGCTTGCCGGTCAGGTCCGTGGAAGCCGCACCAGTGTTGATGGTGATCTTCTTCTTCTCGTTGGACAGCGCCTGGACGGCGAGGCCGACCGACGAGGTGGTCAGTTCCATGATCGTGTCGACCTGCTCGGTGTCATACCACTGGCGGGCGATGTTGGACGCGATGTCGGGCTTGTTCTGGTGGTCGGCGGTGACGACTTCGACCGGAACACCGAGCACCTTGCCACCGTAATCCTCGACCGCCATCTTGGCGGCCTCGTAGGAGAACTTACCGCCGAAGTCGGCATAGACGCCGGACTGATCGTTCAGGATGCCGATCTTCACTTTGCCGTCAGACGGCTCGGCGAACCGCTCGACGACCGCTCCGATCTCTACACCACGATCGATGCCTTCATCCCGCTTCTGTCGGAAGAAGACTACGAGATCGACGAGAAGCAGCGCTCGGCCAACTTCTCCGAAGTCGGCACGGAAAAGCTCGAGAACCTGCTGCGCGAAGCGAACCTCTTGAAGGGCGCCTCGCTCTACGACGTCGAGAACGTCGCGATCGTTCACCACATCAACAATGCGCTGAAGGCCCACAAGCTGTTCTCGCGCGACAAGGACTACATCGTCCGCAACAATGAGATCGTCATCATCGACGAATTCACCGGCCGCATGATGCCGGGACGGCGCTATTCCGAAGGCCAGCACCAGGCGCTCGAAGCCAAGGAAAAGGTGCAGATCCAGCCGGAGAACCAGACGCTCGCCTCGATCACCTTCCAGAACTATTTCCGCATGTACGGCAAGCTCGCGGGCATGACCGGCACGGCCTCGACCGAGGCGGAGGAATTCCAGAACATCTATGGGCTGGAAGTGTTCGAAGTGCCGACCAACCTGCCGATCCGGCGCATCGACGAGGATGACGAGGTCTATCGGACCTTCGACGAGAAGTTCAAGGCGATCATCGACGAGATCAAGGCCGCCAGCGAGCGCAACCAGCCGGTTCTGGTCGGAACCACCTCGATCGAGAAGTCGGAGCTCCTGGCCGGCATGTTGAGCGCCAGCGGCTTCAAGGACTTCAAGGTCCTGAACGCCCGCTACCACGAACAGGAAGCCTATATCGTCAGCCAGGCGGGCGTTCCCGGCGCCGTCACGATCGCCACCAACATGGCCGGCCGCGGCACCGACATCCAGCTCGGCGGCAATCTCGACATGCGTCTCGAGCGTGAGCTCGAGGGCATGGAGCCGGGCCCCGAACGTGACGCCAAGGCCGCAGCGATCAAGGCCGAGGTGGCCGAACTGAAGGCCAAGGCGCTCGAAGCCGGCGGCCTCTACGTGATCGCCACCGAGCGCCACGAGAGCCGACGCATCGACAACCAGCTGCGCGGCCGCTCCGGCCGTCAGGGCGACCCCGGCCGCTCGAAATTCTACCTGTCGCTGCAGGACGACCTGATGCGCATCTTCGGCTCGGACCGCATGGATTCGATGCTGCAGAAGCTCGGCCTCAAGGAAGGCGAAGCCATCGTCCATCCCTGGATCAACAAGGCGCTGGAACGGGACTACTCGATGATCTTGGCGACGACGCCGGCGCCGACGGTGCGGCCGCCTTCGCGGATGGCGAAGCGCAGGCCCTGGTCCATGGCGATCGGGGTGATCAGCTCGACTTCCAGCTCGGCGTTGTCGCCGGGCATGATCATCTCAACGCCTTCCTTGAGCTTGATGATGCCGGTCACGTCCGTCGTGCGGAAGTAGAACTGCGGGCGGTAGTTGGTGAAGAACGGCGTGTGACGGCCACCCTCTTCCTTGGTCAGGATGTAGGCCTCGGCCATGAACTTGGTGTGCGGGGTGATCGAACCCGGCTTGCACAGCACCTGGCCACGCTCGACGTCTTCACGCTTGGTGCCGCGCAGCAGAACGCCGACGTTGTCGCCCGCCTCGCCCTGGTCGAGCAGCTTGCGGAACATTTCCACGCCCGTGCAGGTCGTCTTCTGGACCGGACGGATGCCGACGATCTCGATTTCCTCGCCGACCTTGACCACGCCCTTTTCGATACGGCCGGTCACCACGGTGCCGCGGCCCGAGATCGAGAAGACGTCTTCCACCGGCATCAGGAACGCCTGGTCAACCGGACGCTCCGGCTGCGGGATGTAGTCGTCGACCGTCTGCATCAGCTTCAGGACGGCTTCTTCACCGATGTTGGCGTCACGGCCTTCGACCGCCGCCAGGGCCGAACCGGCCGTGATCGGAATGTCGTCGCCCGGGAACTGGTACGACGAAAGCAGCTCGCGCACTTCCATCTCGACCAGCTCGAGCAGCTCGGCGTCGTCGACCATGTCGACCTTGTTCAGGAACACCACCAGGGCCGGAACGCCGACCTGACGCGCCAGCAGGATGTGCTCGCGGGTCTGCGGCATCGGGCCGTCAGCGGCCGACACCACCAGGATCGCGCCGTCCATCTGGGCTGCGCCGGTGATCATGTTCTTCACGTAGTCGGCGTGACCCGGGCAGTCGACGTGCGCGTAGTGACGGTTCTCCGTCTCGTATTCCACGTGCGCCGTGTTGATCGTGATACCGCGCGCCTTCTCTTCCGGAGCGGCGTCGATGTCGGCGTAGTTCATCGCCTTGGCGCCGCCCTTCTTGGCCAGCGTCATCGTGATCGCCGCCGTCAGCGTCGTCTTGCCATGGTCAACGTGACCAATCGTGCCGATGTTGCAATGCGGCTTGTTACGTTCGAACTTTTCCTTGGCCATCTCAAGGGCAAGCTGGCCCGCATTCTCGACGGCATCGTCGACGGCCTGCCGGCCGACCTTGCCGCCCTGCTGCGCGCCTGGCTGGCGACGGTGATCAACTGGGGCGTCAAGGTGCTGGTCTTCGCCTGGGCGCTCGGCCTGATGGGGGTTGCGCCGCTTGCCGCCACCTTCGGCGGGGCGCTCGGCGGCGAACTGTCCTCGGTGCTGCCCTTCCATGCCCCGGCCGGCGTCGGCACCTATTCGGCCGGCATCGTCGCCGGCGCCGTTGCGCTCGGTGCGCCGACCGCCAAGGCGGCAATGGACACGCTGGCCCGCGCCAGCATCAACATGCATCTGATGATCATTCTCTCGGCGCTGACCGGCACCGTGCTGTCGCTGGCGCTCAACGAGCTGAGACGCCTCCGGGCCGGCCGCTGAGCGGCCCGCCCTGATTGTCAAACAGTCCGCGGATCTGATTAGCGGATCGGGGGGAGCCTTACTGGAAGGCCGTCTCGAAGAAGCTTCTGAGCTTGCGCGAATGCAGCTTCTCCTTCGGCATGGCGCCGAGCTTCTGCAGCGCCCGGATGCCGATCTGCAGATGCTGGCTGACCTGCGTCTTGTAGAAGGCGGTCGCCATGCCCGGCAGCTTCAGTTCGCCGTGCAGCGGCTTGTCGGACACGCAAAGCAGCGTGCCGTAGGGCACGCGGAAGCGGAAGCCGTTGGCGGCGATGGTCGCCGATTCCATATCGAGCGCAATCGCCCGCGACTGCGACAGGCGCTTGACCGGGCCGCGCTGGTCGCGCAGTTCCCAGTTGCGGTTGTCGATGGTGGCGACGGTGCCGGTGCGCATGATGCGCTTCAGTTCGAAGCCCTCATAGCCGGTGATCTCCTCGACGGCGTCTTCCAGCGCCAGCTGCACCTCGGCCAGTGCCGGGATCGGCACCCAGACCGGCAGATCGTCGTCGAGCACATGGTCCTCGCGCACATAGGCATGCGCCAGAACGTAGTCGCCAAGACGCTGCGAATTGCGCAGGCCCGCGCAGTGGCCGAGCATCAGCCAGGCATGGGGACGCAGCACCGCCACATGGTCGGTGATGGTCTTGGCGTTGGACGGACCCACGCCGATATTGATCATGGTAATGCCCGCATGGCCCTTGCCCTTGAGGTGGTAGGCCGGCATCTGAGGCAGCCGCCCGATCGCCACGCCTTCGCTCGGCTCGCTGTCGCCGGGCAGCGTCACGAGATTGCCGGGCTCGACGAATTCACCATGGGCGGCACCGGCGGCGGCATTGCATACAACCGCTCGGAATTCTTCGAGATCATCGGCTCGGGCCTCGACGCCTCGCCGACCACCGAGGTGCTGATCGAGGAATCGGTGCTCGGCTGGAAGGAATATGAAATGGAAGTCGTCCGCGACAAGGCGGACAACTGCATCATCATCTGCTCGATCGAAAACATCGATCCCATGGGCGTCCACACCGGCGACTCGATCACGGTTGCGCCGGCGCTGACCTTGACCGACAAGGAATACCAGATGATGCGCAACGCCTCGATCGCGGTGCTGCGCGAGATCGGGGTGGAAACCGGCGGCTCGAACGTCCAGTTCGCCGTCAACCCGAAGGACGGCCGTCTCGTCGTCATCGAGATGAACCCGCGCGTGTCGCGCTCGTCGGCACTCGCATCGAAGGCCACCGGCTTCCCCATCGCCCGGGTCGCCGCCAAGCTTGCCGTCGGCTACACGCTGGACGAACTGGAAAACGACATCACCGGCGGCGCCACCCCGGCCTCGTTCGAACCATCGATCGACTATGTCGTCACCAAGATCCCGCGTTTTGCCTTTGAGAAGTTCCCAGGCGCCGAGCCGACGCTGACGACCGCGATGAAGTCGGTCGGTGAGGTCATGGCCATCGGCCGCACCTTTGCCGAGAGCCTGCAAAAGGCGCTGCGTGGCCTCGAAACCGGCCTGACCGGCCTCGACGAGATCGAGATCCCCGGCCTTGGCGAGAGCGACGACAAGAACGCCATCCGCGCCGCGATCGGCACGCCGACGCCCGATCGCCTGCGCATGGTCGCCCAGGCGCTTCGCCTCGGCATGTCGCCGGAAGAGGTTCACGAGGGCTGCAAGATCGACCCGTGGTTCATCGCCCAGTTCAAGGCGATCGTCGACATGGAGGCCCGTATCCGCGAGCACGGCCTGCCGGAAGACGCCGAGAACCTGCGCATGCTGAAAGCCATGGGCTTCTCCGACGCCCGGCTTGCCAGCCTCACCGGCAAGCGCCCGAAGGAAGTGGCCGAGATCCGCAACGCGCTGAACGTACGTCCGGTCTTCAAGCGCATCGATACCTGCGCCGCCGAATTCGCCTCGCCGACCGCCTACATGTATTCGACTTATGAAACGCCCTTCGTCGGCGAGCTTCGCTCGGAGGCTCAAGTCTCCGACCGGAAGAAAGTCGTGATCCTCGGCGGCGGTCCGAACCGCATCGGCCAGGGCATCGAGTTCGACTATTGCTGCTGCCATGCCGCGTTTGCCCTGAAGGACGCGTCGGCAACTGGTTCATCATCCTGGTGATGATCGCCGGCGGCTCGGTCATGGGCTATTACGTCGCTGCCCGCGTGCAGATGACGGAAATGCCGCAGCTTGTCGCCGCACTGCACTCCTTCGTCGGCCTGGCCGCCGTGTTCATCGGCTATAATGCCGAAATCGAACTCGGTCGGGTTGCCGGGATGGACGAGGCGGCGCGCCATGCGCTGACCGGCTTTGCCGCCGTTCTGGCGCACAAGCTCGCCGATCCCACCGGGGCCCTGGTGGCGATCCTCAAGGTCGAGGTCTTCCTCGGCGTGTTCATCGGCGCGGTCACGTTTACCGGCTCGGTCGTCGCCTTCGGCAAGCTGGCCGGCAAGGTCGACGGCAAGGCGAAGAAGCTGCCGGGCGGGCACATGCTCAATGCCGGCGCGGCGATCGCCTCGCTCGTGCTGCTGGTGATGTATTTCAACGGCGCCGGCATCTGGACGCTGATCCTGATGACGCTTCTCGCCTTCTTCATCGGCTATCACCTGATCATGGGCATCGGCGGCGCCGACATGCCGGTGGTGGTGTCGATGCTGAACAGCTATTCCGGCTGGGCGGCAGCCGCGATCGGCTTCACGCTCGGCAACGACCTCTTGATCGTCACCGGTGCGCTCGTCGGCTCCTCGGGTGCGATCCTCTCCTACATCATGTGCAAGGCGATGAACCGCTCCTTCATCTCGGTCATCCTCGGCGGCTTCGGCGGCACGACGGGTCCGGCGATGGAGATCGAGGGCGAGCAGGTGGCGATCGACGCCGAGAGCGTGGCTGCGGCGCTCAACGAAGCCGACAGCGTCATCATCGTGCCGGGCTATGGGATGGCGGTGGCACAGGCCCAGCAGGCGGTCTCCGAACTCACCCGCAAGCTGCGGGCGTCCGGCAAGAGCGTGCGCTTCGCCATCCATCCGGTGGCCGGGCGTCTTCCGGGCCACATGAACGTGCTTTTGGCCGAGGCCAAGGTTCCTTATGACATCGTTCTGGAAATGGACGAGATCAACGAGGACTTCCCCTCGACCGACGTGGCCATCGTCATCGGCTCGAACGACATCGTCAATCCGGCGGCGCAGGAAGACCCGAACTCGCCGATCGCCGGCATGCCGGTTCTCGAAGTGTGGAAGGCCAAGCAGGTCTTCGTCTCCAAGCGCGGCCAGGGCACCGGCTATTCCGGCATCGAGAACCCGCTGTTCTACAAGGAGAACACGCGGATGTTCTACGGCGACGCGAAGAAGTCGGTGAGCGAATTGCTGCCGATGATCAAGTAAGGTGGAGCGGTTCCAGGAAATAGCTCCACCCTATAGACCGTACCCGAAACCGACACAGGTGGTCAGGTAGAGTATACCAAGGCGCTTGAGAGAACTATGCTGAAGGAACTCGGCAAATTGCACGCGTAACTTCGGAAGAAGCGTGACCCCATTTTACGCAAGTAAGGTGGGGTGGCACAGACCAGGGGGTAGCGACTGTTTATCAAAAACACAGGGCTCTGCGAAGTCGCAAGACGACGTATAGGGTCTGACGCCTGCCCGGTGCTGGAAGGTTAAGAGGAGAGGTGCAAGCTTTGAATCGAAGCCCCAGTAAACGGCGGCCGTAACTATAACGGTCCTAAGGTAGCGAAATTCCTTGTCGGGTAAGTTCCGACCTGCACGAATGGCGTAACGACTTCCCCGCTGTCTCCAGCATAGACTCAGTGAAATTGAATTCCCCGTGAAGATGCGGGGTTCCTGCGGTCAGACGGAAAGACCCCGTGCACCTTTACTATAGCTTTACACTGGCATTCGTGTCGGCATGTGTAGGATAGGTGGTAGGCTTTGAAGCGGGGACGCCAGTTCTCGTGGAGCCATCCTTGAAATACCACCCTTATCGTCATGGATGTCTAACCGCGGTCCGTCATCCGGATCCGGGA
Source organism: Hydrogenophaga sp. NH-16 (assembly GCF_004006415.1). NCBI lineage: Bacteria > Pseudomonadati > Pseudomonadota > Betaproteobacteria > Burkholderiales > Comamonadaceae > Hydrogenophaga > Hydrogenophaga sp. NH-16. The sequence continues at coordinate 4,788,641 of NZ_CP029344.1, read as the reverse complement.
CAGTGTATGGTGGGTAGTTTGACTGGGGCGGTCGCCTCCGAAAGAGTAACGGAGGCGCGCGATGGTGGGCTCAGACCGGTCGGAAATCGGTCGTCGAGTGCAATGGCATAAGCCCGCCTGACTGCGAGACTGACAAGTCGAGCAGAGACGAAAGTCGGTCATAGTGATCCGGTGGTCCCGCGTGGAAGGGCCATCGCTCAACGGATAAAAGGTACGCCGGGGATAACAGGCTGATGACCCCCAAGAGTCCATATCGACGGGGTTGTTTGGCACCTCGATGTCGGCTCATCGCATCCTGGGGCTGGAGCAGGTCCCAAGGGTTTGGCTGTTCGCCAATTAAAGCGGTACGTGAGCTGGGTTCAGAACGTCGTGAGACAGTTCGGTCCCTATCTGCCGTGGGTGTAGGAATATTGACAGGATCTGTCCCTAGTACGAGAGGACCGGGATGGACATATCTCTGGTGGACCTGTTGTCGTGCCAACGGCATAGCAGGGTAGCTATATATGGAATGGATAACCGCTGAAGGCATCTAAGCGGGAAACCAACCTGAAAACGAGTATTCCCTATCAGAGCCGTGGAAGACGACCACGTTGATAGGCCGGGTGTGGAAGCGCAGCAATGTGTGAAGCTTACCGGTACTAATAGCTCGATGACATTGCCGACATGTACGAAAAGACCCGCGCGGCCGGCTTCGGCACCGAGGTCAAGCGCCGCATCATGATCGGCACCTACGTGCTCTCGGCCGGCTATTACGATGCCTATTACCTGAAGGCGCAGAAGGTCCGCACGCTGATCAAGCGCGATTTCGAGCTGGCCTTCAACGACGTCGACGCCATCCTGACGCCGGCCACCCCGTCCTCGGCCTTCGCCATCGGCGACGAGGCACTCGCCGCCGATCCGGTCGCGATGTACATGCAGGACATCTTCACCGTCACGGTCAACATGGCCGGCCTGCCGGGCCTGTCCGTCCCCGCCGGCCTCGACGCCAAAGGCCTGCCGCTCGGCCTGCAACTGATCGGCCGTCCGTTCGAGGAAAGCACCCTGTTCAAGACCGCCCACGTCATCGAACAGGCCGCCGGCAAGTTCACGCCTTCGAAGTGGTGGTAGGGCTTCACCTCTGCTTCAAACAACTGCGGCGCCGAGAGGCGCCGTTTTTCGATCGGGTACATCGCGGGAGGGCGGCGGAATCTAGGGCTTTTGCGAATGCATGTAGGCCTTCAGCACCGCGTTCATATGCGTCTGGTAGCCCTTGCCTTGGCCGCGAAACCAGTCCAGCACGTCGGCATCGATCCGGATGGTGATCTGCCGCTTGTCCGCCGCCGGCCTCACGAGTTTCGCCTTTTCGAAGAAGGCTTCGTCCAATTCCGGAATATCGCTGTAGTCGATCTGCTTGTCAGATCGAGACGCCAGTTCCTTCAGTCTTGTCTGCGAGATGGGCATGATAGCGCATCCTTTCCTTTCTGTTCGCAAGCCGAGCCGAAATGATACGGATCGAGCCGCTTCTATCGGTGTGAACGACGACGACGATGACCAGCGACGCGATGGCGCCGATGCTGATGATCCGCTCCTCGCCATAGTCGAGACGCTCGTCCTTCGCGCTGAAGACCGAGCCGTCGAAGATCAGGCAGGCTTCCTCAAAAGAGATGCCGTGCTTCTGACGATTGATCCTGTTCTTCGTCTCGTCCCATTCGAAACTCATGACGTAATGTAACTACAAATGTAATGCCTGGCAACGGCAGGAAATCCCGTCGTTGCCAGTGTTCTCCTCACCTGTTGTCCGGCTGTGACCTGACCAGAACCAGGCCGCGTTCGGTGATGCGGTAGGGGTGGCCGCCGGAAGACTTGATCGCCCTCTTCTGCTTCAGCTTGCGGAAGGCGATGACGTCGAGGCCGCTGAACACCCAGCCTTCGCGGGTGAAGAGCTGGATCTTTTCTATTCTGCGGTTTTCGTCACGGGTGAGTTCGATGCCTCTCCGAGCTTTTCGGCGACGAACCGCCGCGCCGTCTGCGCATTGGTCATGGTTTCGATCGTCGTAAACGTCTTCGAGGCGATGATGAACAGCGTCGTCTCGGCGGAGAGGATCTTCAGCGTGTCGCTGATATGGGCACCGTCGACATTGGAGACGAAGTGCAGGCGCGGGCCGTCATGAAAGGGGGCGAGCGCCAGCGTCGCCATCACCGGGCCCAAGTCGGAACCGCCGATGCCGATATTGACGACATCGGTGATCGCCTTGCCGGTCGAGCCCGTGAGTGAGCCGGAGCGGATCCCTTCGGCGAAACGGCCCATGGCGGCAAGCACGGCATTCACCTCGGGCATGACGTCGCGGCCGTCCACCATGACCGGCGCGTTCGACCTGTTGCGCAAGGCGGTGTGCAGGACGGCACGTCCCTCGGTAAAATTGATCGGTTCACCGGCAAACATGGCCTCGCGCTTTTCAGCAACGCCGGCGCATAGCTCTTCGAGCAGGGCCATGATCTCGTCGTTCACCGCGCATTTGGAATAGTCCATCAGCAGGTCGTCGAGCGCGGCGCTGTAGCGGGTGAAGCGCCCGGCATCAGCGGCAAAGGCGGCGCGCAGATCCTCGGCCCGGGTGGCCGCGGCGGTGCTCGTGAGCTTGTCGATGATTGCCTGCATCTTCATGTCCCTGATTTGGCGGAGATGAAGGCGACCCTATTCTGGGCGGCGCTGGCGATCAAGCGCATGAAAACGCCCGGACTGCACTTGGCAATTCCGGGCGTCTGTCGTGGCTAGCTGAAGCGCCGTTTTACTTGGCCGGCTCGCTGTCGCGCAGTTCGCGCCGCAGGATCTTGCCGACATTCGACTTCGGCAGTTCGCTGCGGAACTCGATGAAGCGCGGGCGCTTGTAGTTGGTCAGGTTGGCCGCGCAATGCGCCTTGAGGTCGGCCTCGGTGAGGGCCGGGTCCTTCTTGACGACGAAGATCTTCACCGCTTCGCCGGAATGGGCGTCGGGTACCCCGATCGCCGCGCATTCGAGCACACCGGGATGCATCGCCGCCACTTCCTCGATCTCGTTCGGATAGACGTTGAAGCCCGAAACCAGGATCATGTCCTTCTTGCGGTCGACGATCTTGACGTAGCCGCCCTCGTTCATCTTGCCCATGTCACCCGAGCGGAAGAACCCGTCGTCGGTCATGACCTTGGCGGTCTCCTCGGGGCGCTGCCAGTAACCGGCCATGACCTGCGGTCCGCGAATGCAGATTTCGCCGACTTCGCCGATCGGCAGCGTGGCGCCGTCCTCGTCGCGGATCTCGATATCCGTCGACCGCCGAAGCCGGGATTGACGGTCATCAGCAGGACGAGATCGAGGCGGTCGAGGACGTATTCGATGACGGTTTCCGGCGTCGAGGGGTTGAGCGAGACACCGGCTTTGCAGCCGAGATCGCGGATCGCCTGCAGCGAGCGATCCAGATGGGTGGTGGCTTCGGCATGGACGGTGACGATGTCGCAGCCGGCATCGGCGAAGGCTGAGAGAAAGGCATCGACGGGCTCGATCATCAGGTGGCAATCGAACACCTTGTCGGTGCGATTGCGGATCGCCTTGATCACCGGCGGGCCGAAGGTGATGTTGGGCACGAAATGGCCGTCCATCACGTCGAGATGAATCCAGTCGGCCCCGGCCCGGCAGACGGCTTCGACTTCCTCGCCAAGGCGCGAGAAGTCGGCGGACAGGACCGAGGGCGCGATGATGGTTTTCTGGCTCATGCTGTCTCCTGACGAGGCTCGGAGGGTGTGGGCGGTTTCATGGCAAAGACACGGCTGGCGGCAATGTCACGACCGATGATCGTGGACAACTGCTCGGCATTGACCGGTCCCTTGGCCTCCTCGAACAGGCGGTTGGCCTGTCGCAGCCGCGCCCGGTCGAGCGCGTTGCGGATGGACCGCGCATTGGCGAAATGCGGCTGGCTGCGCCGGCGGGCGATATAGTCGGTCATCACGGCCGTCGCCTCGGCGTCGAGGTGGTATCCCTGCCTCTCCAGCATGGTCTCGGCGATCGACAGCAGTTCCTCGTTTGCATAGTCGGGGAAGTCGATGTGATGAGCGATACGCGAGCGGAAGCCCGGATTGCTTTCGAAGAAGCGATCCATGCGGTCGGAATAGCCGGCGAGGATCACCACCAGGTCGTCGCGGTTGTTCTCCATCACCTGCAGCAGGATTTCGATCGCCTCCTGGCCATAGTCGCGTTCGTTGTCCGGGCGGTAGAGGTAGTAGGCCTCGTCGATGAACAGCACGCCACCCATGGCCTTCTTGAGGATTTCCTTGGTCTTCGGCGCGGTGTGACCGATATACTGGCCGACCAGGTCGTCGCGCGTCACCGAGACGAGGTGCCCCTTGCGGATATAACCGAGGCGATGGAGCAGGTTCGCCATGCGCAGCGCCACCGTCGTCTTGCCGGTGCCGGGATTGCCGGTGAAGCTCATGTGCAAAGACGGCGGTTCATGGGAAAGTCCCATGGCGCCGCGGGCGCGCTCGACCAGCAGCAACGCCGCCGTCTCGCGGATCCGCCGCTTCACGGGTTTCAGGCCTACAAGGTCGCGGTCGAGTTCTTCGAGGATCTCGGCGACGCCCGAGGTCCGGTATTCCTCGGCGAGGTCGACCGAAGTTCATCGATCGCCCCGCCGATCGCCCGCGAGCATGCAGAAGCGCTTCGGCAGCAGCAGGTGCACCACATCGATGCGCCGGTATCCGGCGGGGTGGTGGGCGCCGAGGCGGGTACGCTCGCCATCATGGCGGGCGGCGATGCCGCAATCGTCGAAAGCCTCGCCAAAGTCTTTGCAGCGCTTGGCCGCGTCACCCATGTCGGCCCCTCCGGCGCCGGGCAGATCTGCAAGCTCGCCAACCAGCAGATCGTCGCGATCACCATTGGTGCCGTCGCCGAAGCGATGATCCTGGTCGAGGCCGGTGGCGCCAGCCGCGAGAAATTCCGCGAGGCGATCCGCGGCGGCTTTGCCGAAAGCCGCATCCTCGATCTGCATGGTGGCCGCATGGTGAACCGCAGCTTCGCTCCGGGCGGCCCTTCGCGGCTGCAACTGAAGGATCTCGACGCGGTCGCCGCAATGGCGGACCTGTTCAGTCTCGACCTGCCACTGACCGCCATGATACGCGACGAGTTCCGCGATTTCGTCGCAGACGGCGGCGGCGATACCGATCATAGTGGTCTTCTGCTGCATCTCGAAAAGATCAATCAGCGCATGGGTGAGGAAAAATTATGAGCGACGACAAGAACAAGCCCCGCCGCCTGCGCTCGCAGGACTGGTTCGACAATCCCGACCACCTCGACCTGACCGCGCTCTATCTCGAGCGTTTCATGAACTACGGCACGACGCCGGAAGAGTTGCGCTCGGGCAAGCCGATCATCGGCATTGCCCAATCCGGCAGCGACCTCAACCCCTGCAATCGCCACCATCTCGACCTCGCCAAGCGCCTGCGCGACGGCATTCGCGACGCCGGCGGCATCCCGATCGAATTCCCGACCCATCCGCTGTTCGAAAACTGCAAGCGCCCGACCGCGGCGCTCGACCGCAACCTCGCCTATCTCGGCCTCGTCGAAATCCTCTACGGCTACCCGCTCGATGGCGTCATCCTCACCACCGGCTGCGACAAGACCACCCCGTCGGCCCTGATGGCCGCCTCGACCGTCGACCTGCCGGCCATCGTCTTCTCCGGCGGGCCGATGCTCGACGGCTGGCATGACGGCGACCTCGTCGGCTCCGGCACCGTGATCTGGCGTTCGCGCCGCAAGTTCGCCGCCGGCGAGATCACCCGCGAGGAATTCCTCGAGGCGGCGCTCGATTCGGCGCCCTCGGTCGGCCACTGCAACACCATGGGCACGGCCTCGACGATGAACGCCATGGCCGAGGCGCTCGGCATGTCGCTGACCGGCTGCGCCGCCATTCCGGCCGCCTATCGCGAACGCGGCCAGATGGCCTATCGCACCGGCCGCCGGGCACCGGCCACCTCCGGCGCATCGACCGCGACCAGCGCCACGCCGGCCGGCCGATCGGCCACGAGCGCGTCGAGCACCTCGACTAGCGCCGCCGCATCGAAGGGCGGCACCCTGAGGATGCGGATGTCGGTGCGCTCCGAAGGCGAACGTGCCGCGGCATCGCGTACCGCCGCTTCCAGCTCGCGCATGAAGGAATTGTCGTTGGCCGGCAGGATGAAGGTCAACGGATAGACGCGGCCCTTGGCGAGATTGGCCGCCGCCACGTCGCGCACGAAACCGAGCGCGGCCACGGCGCCCTGCACCTTGTCGCGGGTGCGCGCGCTCACACCGGCCCGGCGGTTGAGCACCCGGTCGACGGTGGCGAGGCTGACGCCTGCGGCTGCGGCAATATCGTGGACTGTCGGCTTCATGGCTCCTCCGACCGAAGTCTTAGCGCACGTCCTGAGGTACGTAAATCAATTTTTGAGGTACGTACATCAAAACATGTTAAAAGAGAAGGACCGTCTCCCCAGTGGGGAAACGGTCCTACGCGCCGCGGTGGATCGGTAAAATGGGATTGAACGCCGAGCCGGGGCTTAGTGTCCGGCTCCGGGTGGCGGAGCCGCACTCGGCCGCTTGATCAGAAGCGCGAGGAAGACCAGCCCGAAGAACAGCACGGTCAGCCCCATGAACACGTCGATGAAGGACAGCATCCAGGACTGCTGTGTAATGACACCCGAGAGTTTCCTGATCGCCACCGCCGTGCCGTCGAGACCGTAGGTGTCGTAGTTGGCGCCGACGCTCGCCAGCCAGTCGAGCGCGGCGCGATTGCCCCAGTCGGCCTGTTCGGCAAGGCGGGCATAGTGTTCGTCAGAGCGTTGCGTCAGCATGGTGTTGATCACCGCGAGCCCGACGGCACCGCCGAGATTGCGCGTCAGGTTGAACAGGCCCGAGGCGTTCTTCATGCGGTCCGGCGGCAGGGTGCCGAGCGCGATGTTGTTGATCGGCACCATGCACAGCATCAGCGAGCAGCCGCGGAGGATCTGCGGCAGCAGCAGCTCGTAAAAGTCCCAGTCGGCGGTCATGTAGGTCATCGTGTAGGTGCCGGCAGCGAAGCCGGCGAAACCGATCATCATCATCACCCGCGGGTCGAGCTTGCTCGAAAGCGCCCCCGCCACCGGCGCGGTGAGGAACATCGCCGCGCCCGAAACGAACATGGTCTCTCCGATCATCATCGAATCATAGCCGCGGATGCGGCCGAGATAGACCGGATAGAGATAGGTGAGCCCGTAGAGCCCGACCCCCATGACGAAGGAAAACAGCGAGCCGAAGGCGAAGTTGCGATTGCCAAAGGCGCGCAGGTCGACGACGTGATGACCCCGGAGTCGTCGCGCGCAATGGGTCGGTAGCGCAGTGTGGAGCGGGCAATGCCGCTGGCCTGGCAGGCACGTCGCTCGCTCATACCGTGCTCAGCCATGAGGGCTTGAACGACCATCTCGCGACGCTCCGGGGTCAGAGCTTTCGGTCAACAACGTCCTTGAGCGCGTGGTGCATCAGCGCCAGGTCGGCGTACATGCGCTTGAGCTTGGCGTTCTCGTCCTGCAGCTGGCGAAGCTGCGACAGGTGCGAGACCGTCATGCCCGAGAACTGGCTCTTCCACTTGTAGTACGTCGGCTCGCTGATGCCGTGCTTCCTGCACGTCTCGCCGACCTTGGCACCCATCTCGACCTCCTTGAGGATGCCGACTATCTGCGCTTCGCTGAATCTGGATTTCTTCATGTAGAGACTCCGTTGCTGGGAATTCTCTACTTGCGCCTGGTTCAGGTTTTCAAGGGGACTTCACCTTGGCAAAGGTCTGCTTCAGATCAATGCCCGTCTCCTTGGCCGCCTGGACCAAATTCAACCGGGCGGTCTCCAGCAAACGGCTGTCGGTGGGATGGGCAATCGCCTTGTGCTGCACCGTGCTGTCCACGATCACGCGGGAGGGCTCCTGCGGTTTGATCAGTTTGAGTTAGACGGCCACGTTGATGGTCTGCGCCAGCAGTTCTTCCACACCTTCCTCGCCCAACAACTGACGGAACTTGACCAGGGTGGTGCCGTCGCGGGGCTGGCGGTCTTCGTAATAAGCACAGCCCGAGAAGAACTGCCAGCGCGGCGTATCGGCCCAGCGGGCCACCACGCCCTCGTCGGAGTCGTTGAAGGCGTGTTTGAGGTAAAGCAGCGCAATCATGATGCGCAGCGGCACGCGAGGGCGCGCTGCGTTGCTGGAAACAGCAGCGCGCTGTACCTGTTCACCGAAGAGGTCCAGATCGGGCATGGCCACACCGGCGCGGCCTTTGTGAGAGAAGACCTGGGCCACCCACGCTTCGATCTCCTGCCAGGGCATGCGCGAGGCCAGCACGGCCAGCGGGAGGCGCAGGTCGATCATGTGGTCGATGCGCGAACGGAAAAATCGTCGGTGGCGGGGCAGGCAAACATCACTGCAGAACTCCCAGAAAACTGCCCCTATTGGAATTCAAACTGGGAGTTCTGGATATCTGCAATCACCCCACAAACCCAGTGTTCATGCGGGTTCTGGGGGTTATTCAGGGACGACTAAATCAAGTAAATCAAGTAAATCAAGTAAATCAAGTAAATCAAGTAAATCAAGTAATGATGACGAGATTGTATTTATGTTCCGTTACTTACCTGTCAATGTACTAGCAGGCCGTTGAAAAATCCCCCGCCGACGCTGGCGTCGGCCAGTACGATCTGAAGCCATCGGCGAACCACGCAGGAGAACCACCAGACCACGGTGACGGGCACGACCGGCGACTACTTCATCGCCCAGGACTGGACGCTTGCGAGCGGCCGCACCTTCCTGGTTTCCGAAGAGCGCGGCGGCCAGGCGGTCTGCGCCATAGGCGAGACCGTGCGCAAGGAACTGTTCGGCTCGACGCCGGCGCTCGAACAGAATATCCGCGTCGGCGGCTTCTCCTGCGAAGTGATCGGCACGCTGGTCAAGAAAGGCCAGAGCGGCATGGGCACCGACCAGGACGACATCGTCGTCATGCCGCTCAAAGTGTTCCAACGGCGCATCGGCGGCTCGAGCGAAGTGTCGAGCATGGTCCTTTCGGCCGAGGACGGCGTTTCGACGTCGAAAATCCAGGCCAATGTCGAGCGCTTGCTGCGCGAACGCCGCAAGATCATTGCCGGGCGTGACGACGACTTTTCCGTCAACGACATGACCCAGATGGCCTCGACGCTGACCGGCACGACGACGCTGATGACCGGCCTGCTCGGCGCGGTCGCCGCCGTCAGCCTCCTGGTGGGCGGCATCGGCATCATGAACATCATGCTGGTCTCGGTGACCGAGCGAACCCGCGAGATCGGTATCCGGCTGGCAATCGGCGCGCTGGAAAAGCAGGTGCTGATGCAGTTTCTCGTCGAGGCGGTGACCCTGTCGCTGGCCGGTGGCATCATCGGGATCCTGCTCGGCCTTGGTCTCGCCTATAGTGCGGTCTCCTACATGAACGTCCCATTCGTCAGCAGCCCCTCCGTTATTGTGCTCGCCTTCGCCTTCTCCGCGGCAATCGGGATGGTCTTCGGCTATTTTCCGGCACGCCGAGCCGCCCAGCTCAATCCGATTGAAGCGCTGAGACACGAATAGCGCCCGCCCACCGCCGATGGCCGGCGGCCGGCGGGGGTCACCCTGCGAAGTTCCGATCTGAAGCTTTGCGTGCCTCCGCCACCACTCTGATATATTAGAACGCCTTGCCATTCCGAATGCGACATGGCACAGTGTGATATATCACTGGAGGCTTAGATGACCAAGCCCGTCGGCTCCCAGAGCCATCTCGCCTACCTCGCCCTGGAACGGCTGATCGTGACCCTGAAGCTGGAACCCGGCGCGCTGGTCAACGAGCGGCAGCTGATCCAACTATCCGGCTTCGGACGGACGCCAGTCCGCGAGGCGATCCAGAAGCTCGAATGGCAGGGGCTCGTGGTCGTGCGCCCCCGCGTCGGGCTGCAGATCGCGGAAATCCAGCCAGACGACCACCAGTCCATCATGGCCGTCCGCCTCAAGCTCGAACCGCTGCTGGCAAGGCTTGCGGCAGAAAACGCCGATCCCGAAATGCGCGCCGACCTGCTCGACTGTGCCCAGGCGATGACCGCCGCGGCGACCGCCGGTGACTTCGACGCATTTCTCGCCGCCGATCGACCACGGTCGCGGTACCGCCCAGGTGGAAGGTACGCATGGTGAGCTGGGTGCCCGGCTCGCCGATCGACTGTGCGGCGATGACGCCGACGGCCTCGCCCATGTTGACCGGGGTACCGCGGGCCAGATCTCGACCGTAGCAGATCGAGCACACGCCGGTCTGAACTTCGCAGGTCAGAGCGGAGCGGATGCGGATCGACTGGATACCAGCCTTCTCGATCTCGATGACGTCCGGCTCGAGGATCATCTTGCCGGCATCGACGATACGCTCGCCGGTGACGGGGTGATCGATGTTGTCGAGGGCGGTACGGCCGAGAACGCGGGCGCCGATCGACGCCACGACCTGGCCGGCATCGACGATCGCCGTCATGGTGAGGCCCTTGTCGGTGCCGCAATCCACGAGGTTGACGATGCAATCCTGCGCGACGTCGACGAGACGGCGGGTCAGGTAACCGGAGTTCGCGGTCTTCAGAGCGGTGTCTGCGAGGCCCTTACGGGCACCGTGAGTCGAGTTGAAGTACTCGTTAACGGTCAGGCCTTCCTTGAAGTTCGAGATGATCGGCGTCTCGATGATTTCGCCCGACGGCTTGGCCATGAGGCCGCGCATGCCGCCCAGCTGACGCATCTGGTTCGGAGAACCACGAGCACCCGAGTGCGACATCATGTAGATGGCGTTCATCGGCTTCTGGCGGCCCGTTTCCGGATCGAACTCGACGGCCTTAATGCGGGCCATCATGTCCTCGGCGACCTTCTCGGTTGCCTTGCCCCAGGCGTCGACGACCTTGTTGTACTTCTCACCCTGGGTGATCAGACCGTCATTGTACTGCTGTTCGTATTCCTTGACCAAGGACTCGGTGTCGCCGACGATCTTCGCCTTGGTTGCCGGGATGACCATGTCGTCCTTGCCGAACGAAATACCGGCCTTGCAGGCATGGGTGAAGCCGAGCTGCATGATGCGGTCGCAGAAGATGACCGTGTCCTTCTGGCCGCAATGGCGGTAGACCGTGTCGATCATCTTAGAGATGTTCTTCTTGGTCATTTCCTGGTTGCAGATGTCGAACGGCACGTTGGCGTTCTTCGGCAGGAGCTCGCCGATGATCAGACGGCCCGGCGTCGTGTCATGGATCTGCGAAACCGGGTTGCCTTCGGCATCCACGGTCTTGAAGCGACCCTTGATCTTCGAGTGCAGGGTGACGACCTTGTTCTCCAGCGCGTGCTGCAGTTCGCCCATGTCGGAGAAGGCCATGCCCTCGCCCGGCTCGTTCTGGTTCATGATCGACAGATAGTACAGACCGAGAACCATGTCCTGCGAAGGAACGATGATCGGCGCGCCGTTTGCCGGATGCAGGATGTTGTTGGTCGACATCATCAGCACGCGGGCTTCGAGCTGGGCTTCGAGCGACAGCGGCACGTGAACGGCCATCTGGTCGCCGTCGAAGTCGGCGTTGAAGGCCGTGCAGACGCCTAACAATTCATATATGGACTCCCCCTCAACAGCAAGAGCCTGACCGATTGGGGACCGTGGGGTAAAGCACCTGCAGTCGTATATCCGGCATCTGGAGTGGGATCGTCAATGTCCCGTGCCGACATGGAATCTGCGTCACCGCGTCGCCACACGCTGCAAGCGGCAGGCAAGCTGCCGGAAGAGTTATCGGCGTAGTGCGGTGTGGGAGGAACCCGGTTGGCCATGATGGTCGATCAAACCCGTCGCAAGGTGAGATGGGGTGGGTGAAGAGATCTGGTGAGATGAGATCAGGCCGGCATGAGAAAGCTCTGCCGGTTTTGCTTTTTGGTCAGCCTGGCCGTCTCGTCAAACGGGGCGTGGTCGCGCAGCGTGGCGTAGCAGATGCGCGCGAGCTTGTTGGCCAGGGCGCAGGTGGCTTTGTTGTGGTTGCTTCTGCCCAGCACATCCAGCGCCCAGCGGCGGATGCCGCAGATCTCTTTGCCAGCGCCCTCGGCCACCTTGGCCGCTCTCAACACGCTGCGCGCGCCGTGCGTGAGCAGCATGCGCAGGTAGCGGTCGCCCTTCTTGGAGATGCGCCCTAGGTAGCGGCTGGACCCCGAGCTGTATTCACGCGGCGTCAGGCCGAACCAACTGGAGAAGTGCCGTGCGTCCTGGAAGTGCGTCACATCGCCCGAGGTGGCCGCCACCAGGGCGGTGGCGGTGAGCAGCCCGATGCCGGGGACTGAGAGCAGCAGCGTGCAGGCCGGGCTCTGGCGGGCCACGCTGGCCAGTTCGCGCTCGACCTGGGCGATGCGCGCTTCAAGCAGGCGGATCTCTTCGAGCAGCATGCCGGCGGTGTGGCGGATCAGATCGGGCACGGCCGAGCGTGGGTCGGCCAGCACGCGGCCGATGGTCTCCACGCCGGTGCGGGCACCCTGCGGGATGGTGATGCCGAACTCGCGGCAGAAGCCGCGCAGGGCGTTGATGCGCGAGGTGCGCGTGCCCATCCAGAGCGAGCGGATGCGGTGCAGGCCCTGCAAGGCTTGCTGCTCGACCGACTTCACGCGCACCGGGCGGATGTCCGAAGCACGGGCGGCTTCGAGCAAGGCGGCCGCGTCGGTGGCGTCGGTCTTGTTGCGCCGCACGTAGGCTCGCACGTACTGGGCGGGCAGCAGGCGAACGGCAATGCCCAGCCCATTGAGCCAGCGTGCCCAATGGTGGGCCGAGCCGCAGGCTTCCATGATGACCAGGGATACAGATCGGTTGGCAAACCAGCGCTCGAACTGGGTGCGCGTCAGGCGCTGGGTTTCAACGATGCGCCATTGATCATCGGCAACAGCGATCTGGAAAACGGATTTGGCCAAGTCGACGGCCACGGTAGTAGCATGCATCTCGGACTCCTTTCGTTTGTGGTGAAGACCTGATCCCCACGCCAATGAAGACCAGTGCGCGTTTCTCGCGCAAACAAACGGGGGAGTCCATCCCATCACTGCCGCGCGATTTCGTCGCACGGCTGACCGGCCGGCAGATCATCGGTCTCGCGCGGCGCGCCAAGTACCTGCTGATCGATCTCGACGACGGAACGACGGTGGTCGCCCATCTCGGCATGTCCGGATCTTTCCGCATCGAGGAAGGAGAAAGGTCCGGCCAGCCGGGCGATTTCCACCATGCCCGTTCAAAGGACGAAAAGCACGATCACGTCATCTTTCATCTGGAGCAGGCGCAGGGCAGGGGCGTCGCGCGCGTCATCTATAACGACCCGCGCCGCTTCGGCTTCATGGATCTGGCGCTGCGCAACGATCTCGATGCCTATCCCGCCTTTCGCGAGCTAGGACCGGAGCCTCTCGGCAATACCCTCGATGCCGCTTATCTCGCCGGCCGGTTTGCCGGCAAGCAGCAACCGCTGAAGGCGGCCCTGCTCGACCAGAAGGTCATCGCCGGGCTCGGCAATATCTATGTGTGCGAGGCACTGTGGCGATCGCATCTGTCGCCGAAGCGCGCGGCCGCCAGCCTGGTAACCGCGACCGGCCGGCCGAAGAAGGAATTGCAATCGC
>NZ_CP029344.1:4715000-4770000 GCF_004006415.1 Hydrogenophaga sp. NH-16 | reverse complement strand
ACTGAGCCTGGGCTCGGGGCTCAATTCCATTTAGCAAATCCACCGCAGCGCGTAGGACCGTTTCCCCAATGGGGAGACGGTCCTTCTCTTTGAGCAGGCTATGATGTACGTACCTCAAAAAGTGATTTACGTACCTCAGAACGTGCGCTAAGACTTCGGTCGGAGGAGACATGAAGCCGACAGTCCACGATATTGCCGCAGCCGCAGGCGTCAGCCTCGCCACCGTCGACCGGGTGCTCAACCGCCGGGCCGGTGTGAGCGCGCGCACCCGCGACAAGGTGGAGGGCGCCGTGGCCGCGCTCGGCTTCGTGCGCGACGTGGCGGCGGCCAATCTGGCCAAGGGCCGCGTCTATCCGCTGACCTTCGTCCTGCCGGCCAACGACAATTCCTTCATGCGCGAGCTGGAGGCGGCGATGCGCGATGCCGCGACACGTTCGCCTTCGGAGCGCACCGACATCCGCATCCTCAAGGTGCCGCCCTTCGATGCGGCGGCGCTTGTCGAAATGCTCGAGGCGCTCGTGGCCGACCGGCCGGCCGGCGTGGCGCTGGTCGCCGTCGATGCGCCGGAGGTGGCCGGTGCTGTCGACCGACTGGTCGATGCGGGCATCCCGGTCGTGACCCTGGTCTCCGATCTGCCGGCGTCGCCAAGGGTCCATTATGCCGGCATCGACAACCTGGCGGCCGGCCGCACCGCCGCGAGCCTGCTCGGCCGCTTCGTCGGCGACCGGCGCGGTTCGATCGCCGTCCTGGCCGGCTCCATGCTGGTGCGCGACCACCGCGAGCGTCTGGAGGGCTTTCGCTCGATCATGGCGAATGATTATCCGCATCTGGCCCTGCTCGACGAGATCGAGGGGCGGGACGATCCGGCGCTGGTCGAGCGCTTGCTTTCGGATTTGTTTCGCCAACGCGACGACATTCTCGGCATCTACAGCCTGGGCGCCGGCAATCGTGGTCTGGTCGCAGCGCTTCGCAAGGCCGAGCTCCGCCGCCGGCCTACCAACGACAATATCGTGGTCGAGTCGCTCGACAGCGACAACTGATCCTCTTTCCTCCGACCATTGGAACAAGCGACATGACGACTTTTTTTCCCCGCGAGATCGTATCCGAACTCGACCGCTTCATCATCGGACAGCATGAGGCGAAGCGTGCCGTGGCGATCGCGCTGCGCAACCGCTGGCGCCGCCAGCAGCTCGACGAAGACCTGCGCGACGAGGTGATGCCGAAGAACATCCTGATGATCGGCCCGACCGGCGTCGGCAAGACCGAGATCTCGCGCCGTCTTGCCAAGCTTGCCGGCGCCCCCTTCATCAAGGTCGAGGCGACGAAGTTCACCGAGGTCGGCTATGTCGGCCGCGACGTGGAACAGATCATCCGCGATCTCGTCGAGGTCGGCATCGGCCTGGTGCGCGAAAAGAAGCGCGCCGAGGTCCAGGCCAAGGCCCATGCCGGCGCCGAGGAACGCGTGCTCGATGCGCTGGTCGGATCGACGGCTTCCCCGGCCACCCGCGACAGCTTCCGCAGGAAGCTGAGGGCCGGCGAGATGGACGACAAGGAGATCGACATCGAGATCGCCGACAGCGGCAGCGGCATGCCCGGCTTCGAGGTTCCCGGAATGCCGGGCGCCAATGTCGGCATCCTCAACCTGTCGGAAATGTTCGGCAAGGCGATGGGAAACCGCACCAAGAAAGTGCGCACCACGGTCAAGGCCTCCTATGCGGATCTCATCCGCGACGAGTCCGACAAGCTGATCGACAATGAGGTAATCCAGCGCGAGGCGGTCCGCTCGGCCGAGAATGACGGCATCGTCTTCCTCGACGAGATCGACAAGATCGCCGCGCGGGAAGGTGGCATGGGGGCAGGCGTATCGCGCGAAGGCGTGCAGCGCGACCTGCTGCCGCTGGTCGAAGGCACCACCGTCTCGACCAAGTACGGGCCGGTGAAGACGGACCATATCCTCTTCATCGCCTCCGGCGCCTTCCATGTGTCGAAGCCTTCGGACCTGCTGCCGGAACTTCAGGGCCGCCTGCCGATCCGCGTCGAATTGAAGCCGCTTACCAAGGAGGACTTCCGCCGCATCCTGACCGAGACCGAAGCGAGCCTCATCCGCCAGTACAAGGCGCTGATGGCGACCGAGGAACTCGATCTCGACTTCACCGAGGACGCCATCGATGCGCTGGCCGATGTCGCGGTCAAGCTCAACACCTCGGTCGAAAACATCGGCGCGCGGCGACTGCAGACCGTGATGGAACGCGTCCTCGACGACATCTCGTTCAACGCGCCCGATCGGGGCGGTTCGAAGGTGATGATCGATCAGGCCTATGTCGCCGAGCATGTCGGCGAGATCGCCGCCGATGCGGATCTGTCGCGCTATATTCTTTAGCGCAGGCAAAATTAAGCGGCTCCGTCGAAGGAATGCCGTAAATGTGACGCAGGGCAAGGTCGACAAACACGGCCTTGCTTCTGTATGGGTGGCGCCGGAAAGCAATCTGCATTTTGAAAACTTGGGGTGAAGGTATCGTGGGTCGATTTACTCGGGCATTCTTCCTGGCGCTGCTTGTTCTTGCGCCGGCAGGTGTGAACGCAGGATCGCTCCGTGTCGTGCCCGAGGGCAACCGCCATGCCGAGCAGCCGCCGATCCCCGGGGCTTCGGTTCGGCGCACCCAGGCCGGCAAGACCACCTTCGACCTGAAATACGAGAAGGTGCGCGACCTCCTGGCGTCCGACGACCGGCTGCGCTCGAAGATCAGGAAGACCGCGGCGGCCTACGACATCGATCCGATCCACATGGTCGGCGCCATCGTCGGTGAGCATACCTTCAACGTCGATGCCTATGACAGCCTGCAGAGTTATTACGTCAAGGCGGCGGCCTATGCCGGCAACAGGGCGTCGACAAGGCCGCCGACCATGACAACAGCGAAGGCGCGGGCGACCAGGGCATCATGTTCGGCTATGCCTGCCGCGAAACGCCGGACCTCATGCCGGCGCCGATCTACTACGCCCACCGCATTCTCCAACTGCTCGCCGCCGCGCGCAAGAAGGGCGAGGGCGAGGCTGCCAAGCTCGGGCCCGACGCCAAGAGCCAGGTGACCGTGCGCTATGTCGACGGCAAGCCCTTCGAAGCGGTGTCGATCGTCCTGTCCACCCAGCATCTCGATGACAGCTGGGATTCGAACAAGGTCCGCTCGGTCGTCGAACCCTATATTCGCGAAGCGCTCGGCGACCTGAAGATCGCCGATGACTGCAAGTGGTACGTCAACCCGACCGGCAAGTTCGTCATCGGCGGCCCGGACGGCGACGCCGGCCTGACCGGCCGCAAGATCATCGTCGACACCTATGGGGGTGCTGCCCCCCATGGCGGCGGCGCCTTCTCCGGCAAGGACACCACCAAGGTCGACCGTTCGGCGGCCTACGCGGCGCGTTACCTCGCCAAGAACGTCGTGGCCGCCGGCCTCGCCGACCGCTGCACCATCCAGATCTCCTACGCGATCGGCATCGCCCAGCCGCTGTCGATCTATGTCGACCTGCATGGAACCGGCAAGGTCACCGAGGACGAGGTCGAGGCCGCGATCCGCAAGGTCATGGATCTCTCCCCGTCGGGCATCCGTCGCAATCTTGACCTGAACAAGCCGATCTATGCTAAGACGTCGGCTTACGGTCATTTCGGCCGCAAGGCAGGCCGTGACGGCTCCTTCTCCTGGGAGAAGCTCGATCTGGTCAAGCCGCTCAAGGATGCTCTCAAGGCTTGAACGAATGACGGAAGCGGAACGCAGGACACGGTCGACCGAAGCCTTCTTCGGTCGGCGAAAGGGAAAGCCGTTGCGCGACCAGCAGGTCGAGCGAATGGAAACCCTCCTGCCGGCGTTGAAGATCGACCTGGCTTCTCCGGCCCCGGTCGACATCAAGTCGCTCTTTCCGCTTGCCGTGGATAAGGTCCGCCTCGAAATCGGCTTTGGCGGCGGCGAGCATCTCGTTCATCGCGCCCGCACCAATCCCGAGACCGGATTCATCGGCGTCGAGCCCTTCGTCAACTCCATGGCCAAGCTTCTGGCCGTGGTCGAGGCCGAGGGATTGAAGAATATCCGCGTTCATGACGATGACGCCACGCAGCTGCTGGACTGGCTGCCGGACGGCTCGATCGACCAGATCGACCTGCTCTATCCCGACCCCTGGCCCAAGAAGAAGCATTGGAAACGGCGCTTCGTCTCGCAGGTCAATCTCGAGCGTTTCCATCGCGTGTTGAAGCCTGGCGGCCTGTTCTGCTTCGCCTCGGACATCGATACCTATCTGAACTGGACGCTGCAGCATTGCAGCCGACATGGCGGCTTCCAATGGACCGCGCGCAATGCGGCGGACTGGCGGACCCCGTTCTCCGGGTGGCCGGGCACGCGCTACGAAGCCAAGGCGAAGCGCGAAGGCCGCGCCTCTGCCTATCTCACATTCGTTAGGTCGTGACGTCGAAGGTCAGTGCAGGCTGACCGTCTTCAATTCGTCCTCGGCTGCCTTGTAGAAGGTGCTGGAGCGATTGTCGGTCAGGAGGATCGGCGTACCGTCGGCGCCGAACAGGGCCCAGAGATCGAGGCTGGGATCGATATCCGGCGCTTCCGGAAAGCAGCGGGACACCTCCTCGGAACGCATCTTGCGGATGTATCCCACTTCGCCGGCACCGAGATGGGCCAGTTCCGACTGGGTAAGACGCGCGTTTACTTCTCTCATCAACATTCCGGTCCTCCGCCACTTAAGGGAGCTACGGCACGATCATGCCGTTAACCCTACTGTGCAGCGGAAATGTTAATTTTTCGCACCACTTTCGCCTCAGCGCGGGCGTTGCAGAGCAGCACGCCGTAGAGCAGGCCCCATTTGATATTGGGCAGCGTCACGTACCAGAAGGTCTGCCAGCCGCTGGCGCCGAGCGACAGCGCCGCCTCCTCGTCGCCGGTGCCCTGTTCCTGCATCAGCGGGATCAGTTCGCGGGCGACGAAGGGGAAGGTGACGAAGACGGTGGCGAGCACGATACCGGGCACGGCAAAGAGGATCTCGATGCCGTAGCTCTTGAGGAAGGGCCCGAGCAGGCTCTGCGAGCCGAACAGCAGCACATAGACCAGGCCGGAAATGACCGGCGAGATGGAGAACGGCAGGTCGATCAGGGTGATCAGGAAGGTCTTGCCCTTGAACTCGAACTTGGCGATCGCCCAGGCGGCGGCCACGCCGAAGACCAGGTTGAGCGGTACGGCGATCGCCGCGACCGTCAGGGTCAACTGGATTGCCGAGAGCGTATCCGGATCGCCGAGCGCCTCGAAAAAGGCGGGAACGCCCTCGCGGAAGGCCTCGATGAAGACCAGGACGAGCGGCAGCAGCAGAACGAAGGCCATGAAGGCGAGTGCCACGGCCATCAGCGAGAAGCGGGCCAGCGGGCTTTCGGTCGAGGCGTCGCGGAAACGCGGCTTGGCCATGGAGGCGGACTCAGCGGACATTGGCATATCTCCTGCGGCTCCACATCTGCAGAAGGTTGATGAACAGCAGCATGGCAAAAGAGATCACCAGCATGATGCAGGCAATCGCGGTGGCGCCGGCATAGTTGAACTCCTCCAATCGGATGACGATCAGAAGCGGCGCGATCTCCGAGACGTAAGGGATGTTGCCGGCGATGAAGATGACCGAGCCGTATTCGCCGACGCCGCGGGCGAAGGCGAGCGCAAATCCGGTGAGGATCGCCGGCGTCAGCGCCGGAAGGACGACCATGCGCAGCGTCTGGAACCGGGTGGCGCCGAGCGTGGCCGAGGCCTCCTCGACCTCGCGGTCGAGCTCCTCCATCACCGGCTGGACGGTGCGCACGACAAAGGGCAGGCCGACGAAGACGAGCGCCACGACAATGCCGACCGGGGTAAAGGCGATCTTGATGCCGAGCGGCGCAAGCAGCGAGCCGACCCAACCGTTCGGCGCATAGAGGGCGGCGAGCGAGATGCCGGCGACGGCGGTCGGCAGGGCGAAGGGCAGGTCGACCACCGCATCGAGCAGGCGGCGGCCGGGGAAATCATAGCGCACCAGCACCCAGGCGACGATGACACCGAACACGGCATTGATGGCGCCGGCTGCCAGCGCCGAGCCGAAGCTTACCTTCAGCGCGAGCACGGTGCGCTCATCGGTGGCGATGGCGAAGAACTCCTCCCAGCCGAGCGAGGCGGAGCGCCAGACCAGGCCCACCAGCGGGATCAGGATGATCACCGTGAGATAGAAGATCGTGTAGCCGAGCGTAAGACCGAAGCCCGGCAGGATGCTCGGTTGGCGCCAGTTCTTCATGGTTCGTCCTGTCGTCATTCCCGTGTCCCGTTGTCCATAATGCCGCGAATTGCGCCTGCGACAAGCCCCGGCCTCATCGCGAGGTCGGGGCTTGTCCGGCGGATGGACGGTCGGCTATCGGGCCGGCTTGTAGATCTGGTCGAAGATGCCGCCATCAGCGAAGTGGGCGGGCTGCACCTTGGCCCAGCCGCCGAAGATCGGATCGTCGATCGTCACGAGATCGATCTTGGCGAATTTGGCGAGGTCTTCCGCAGCCACCAGTTCCGGCTTGGAGGGGCGGTAGAAGTGCTTCACCGCGATCCTCTGGCCCTCTTCCGAATAGAGGTACTGAAGATAGGCTTCTGCGACCTTGCGCGTGCCCTTGGCATCGACATTGCCGTCGACGACGGCGACCGGCGGTTCGGCGAGGATCGACTGCGGCGGCGCAACGATTTCGAAGGTGTCGGCGCCGAATTCGGCACCGGCCAGATAGGCCTCGTTTTCCCAGGCGAGCAGCACGTCGCCGATCTGGCGCTGGGCAAAGGTGGTACGACCTCCAGCAACTCGTCGGGGTCAAAGGCCGGATCTTCCGGCGCTTGCCACTGGACGCTTGTCGGCCTCTGACGATTGAGATTTGCGATGGCGCGGCGGGCAAGTGCCAGCGCATGGGCATCGTCCTCCGCCAGATAATCGGCCACACCTGAGAGCCGGGTGTGGACATCGCCGCCGCCCAGATCCTCGGCACTCACCACTTCGCCGGTCGCCGCCTTGACCAGTGGCGGGCCAGCCAGAAAGATGGTGCCCTGGTCCCGCACGATGATCGACACGTCCGACATGGCCGGCACGTAAGCACCGCCCGCCGTGCACGACCCCATGACGACGGCGACCTGGGCGATGCCCTTGGCGCTCATCTGCGCCTGGTTGAAGAAAATGCGGCCGAAATGGTCGCGGTCCGGGAAGACCTCGTCCTGGTTCGGCAGGTTGGCGCCGCCGCTATCGACCAGGTAGACACAGGGGAGGTGAGAAGCTTCGGCGATCTCCTGCGCGCGCAGATGCTTCTTCACCGTCATCGGATAATAGGTGCCACCCTTTACCGTCGCATCATTGGCGACGATCATGACTTCCTGACCCTCGACCCGGCCCACGCCGGCGATCAGACCCGCAGCCGGTGCCGCACCGTGATACATGCCGTGGGCAGCCGTCGCGCCGATTTCCAGGAAGGGCGAGCCGGCATCGAGAAGATTGGCGAGGCGCTCGCGGGGCAGCATCTTGCCACGCGCTGCGTGGCGTTTGCGCGCTTCCTCGCCGCCCCCCTCTGCGGCAAGTGCAGCAGCCGCGCGGATCTCCTCCAGAAGGCCAAGATGCGCGGCGCGGTTCTTCTTCGCGCTTTCGGATCCCGGAATATGGTCGGATTTCAGTTTCATCGGCCCTCCTGCCGTGAACGTGCCCTGCAGACAATGCAGAATCAGGCCATGGATGCCATCAGTTCGCGACCGATCAGCATGCGGCGGATTTCGGATGTGCCGGCACCGATTTCCATCAGCTTGGCATCGCGGAACAGCCGGCTTACCACGCTGTCTTGCAAGAAGCCGGCTCCCCCCAGCGCCTGCACGGCCTGATGGGCCTGCACCATGGCCTGCTCGCTGGCGTAAAGCACGGCACCCGCCGCATCCTGCCGCGTCACCTCGCCGCGATCACAGGCCTTGGCCACTTCATAGACATAGGCGCGAGCGGTATTGAGAGCGACATACATGTCGGCGATCTTGCCCTGCATCAGCTGGAAATTGCCGATGGGCTGGCCGAACTGCTCGCGCGTCGCCACATAGGGCATCACCTCGTCGAGACAGGCGGCCATGATGCCAAGTCCGATGCCGGCGAGCACCACACGCTCGAAATCCAGGCCCGACATCAGGACGCGCACGCCCCGGCCCTCTTCGCCAAGCACATTGTCGAAGGGCACTTCGACGTCATCGAAAATGAGCTCGGCGGTATTGGAACCACGCATGCCGAGCTTGTCGAAATGCGGGCTGGTGGAGAACCCCTTCATGCTCTTTTCAACGATGAAGGCTGTGATGCCCTTCGAGCCGGCGTCAGGATCGGTCTTGGCATAGACCACCAGAACATCGGCATCCGGCCCGTTGGTGATCCAGTACTTGTTGCCCTTCAGCACATAGGCGCTGTTGCGCTTTTCGGCCCTCAGCTTCATCGAAACGACGTCGGAACCGGCGCCGGGCTCGGACATGGCAAGCGCGCCCACATGCGCGCCGGAGACCAGGCCTGGCAGATAATTCCGCTTCTGCGCATCGCTGCCGTTCAGCTTGATCTGGTTGATGCACAGGTTGGAATGGGCGCCATAAGACAGGCTGATCGAAGCCGAGGCGCGGGCGATTTCTTCCACCGCCACGGTGTGAGCCAGATAGCCCATACCTGCGCCGCCATAATCCTCGCTCACCGTAATGCCATGCAGGCCGAGCTCCCCCATCTCCTTCCAGAGCGCATTGGGGAAACTGTTGGCTCGATCCACGTCGGCGGCGATAGGCTTCAGCCTGTCCTGCGCCCAGGCGTGCACGGTGTCGCGAAGGGCGCTGACGTCCTCTCCAAGATCGAAGCGCATAGTCTATACATAATGCCCCGATCAGGAAATTTCTATGGCCGCCCGCATCGACTCTCCCACCTCTCTCGGCCAGGCCGTGCGCCGCGCGCGCAAACAGCTGCAGCTCACCCAGCCCCAGCTCGCCCTGACGGCCGGGGTTGGCGTGCGCTTCATCGTCGAGCTGGAAGCCGGCAAACCCACCGTGCGCTTCGAAAGCGTGCTGCGCGTGCTGCACGCCCTGGGTGGCGAGCTGCAGGTCGATGGCCTGCCCACCCCGAGCGAGGGGGTCTGACATGGTCCGTCAACTCGATGTCTGGCTGACAGGCGCTCACCCGGGCACCCTCATCGGCACCCTCACCCAGGCCGAAGGGCGTCTCGCGTTCCGCTACCGGTCCGAATGGCTGGCCAGCGACCACGCCACGCCCCTGTCCCAATCGCTGCCGCTGCAGGCGGACGAATTCGACGACCGCGCCACGCGCCCTTTCTTCGCGGGCCTGCTGCCCGAGGGCGACAAGCGCCGGCTCGTGGCGCAGGCGCTGGGCGTCTCCCGTCAGAATGACTTTGCCCTGCTCGACGGCATCGGCGGTGAATGCGCGGGCGCTGTCACCCTGCTGGAGCCCGGGCAGGCGCCCGTCGACGCCACGGTTCCCAACGCTGTGCGTTGGCTGGACGATGCCGACCTGCTCAAGCTGCTGGGCGACATGCCGCGCAGGCCCATGCTGGCGGGCGACGGCGACCTGCGCCTGTCGCTGGCGGGTGCGCAAGACAAGCTGCCCGTGGTGGTGCAGGGCGACCGCATCGGTCTGCCCTTGTTCGGTTCTCCCAGCACCCACATCCTCAAGCCGACCATTCAGGGCATCGAGGGCAGCGTCTACAACGAGGGCTTTTGCATGGCGCTCGCGCGGGCCATCGGGCTCGATGCCGCGCCCACCGAGATCCGCCGCGTGCAGGACCAGCCATTTCTGCTCGTTCAACGCTACGACCGTCTGGCCGTCCAGCCGTCCAACGCCCAGCAAACGCCAGCAGCCACACAACGCCTGCACCAGGAAGACTTTTGCCAGGCCCTGGGCGTACCGCCCGAGCTGAAATACCAGAACGAGGGTGGCCCCGACTTGACCCAGGCCTTCGCCCTGGTGCGCAGCGCCACCCGCCCCAGCGCGCCCCAGCTCATCAAGCTGCTGGACTTCGTGCTGTTCAACGCCCTCATCGGCAACCACGACGCCCACGCCAAGAACTTCTCACTGCTCTACACCCCGCTTGGCGCAGTGCTGGCTCCTATGTACGACGCGCTCTGCACCGCAGCCTACCCTGATCTGTCCGACCGCATGGCCATGAAGATCGGCAGCAAGTACCGTTTTACCGAGCTCTACCCCCGACATTGGGCGCAGTTCGCCAGCGAAGCCGGGCTGTCACCCGCCCAGGTGAAAAAGGCCCTCAAGCGCGCCGCCGAGCGCCTGCCCGAACGGGCCTACCAGACCCAGGCCCAACTGGCCGGGCAGGGCCACCAGCACGCCGTCATTGCGCAGATCGGCAAGCTCATTGATGACCGCTGCGCCACCACCCTGCGCCGTCTGGCCATGCCCAGCACCGCAACCGATTCAGATTCCTGAGCCAGGGGTCACCGCGTCCTTTCCAGACGCCAAAGCGGCCTGCTCTGCCTCATCGCTCAGCTGGCCCGGGAAGTGGGCATCCGGGTGGTGGACATGGCGCTGAAGAACCTGTGCAACGCGACGGTGCTGATCACCCAGCGATCGGATCGGGACGCGGATGGCGGTCGAAAGCCCTACCTGTCCGCCCGAAGCCTGTTGCTCGCGGAAGAGGGCGAAGAACCGGACTGACTGGATCTGCTGGCGGTCATGAGGGCATGCAGCAAAAATTTCAAGGCAGACGCACGCCAGCTGTGGCTGCGCCTGGTGTTCATGCGACTGATCAACGCCCGTGTGTCGCTGGGAAAGTTCGGCTTTGTGTACCGGTCCCTTGTTCGCTGGGAGCTGGCACCCGCCACCGCACTGCGACCCGCCATGGAGCCCGAAAACCAATCGGCCCCGTCCACCAGCCTGGAGCCGGGCCTGCGATGGGATGTGGATCAGCTGCTCAGAAATTTCCGCAATTCTGAAAGATCAAATCAAAAACTTCGGCAAAGAGGCGGAAGTCTCCGAAGTTGGCCAGGTGCTCTCCGTCGGTGACGGTATTGCCCGCGTCTACGGCCTCGACAATGTCCAGGCCGGCGAAATGGTCGAGTTCCCCGGTGGCATCCGTGGCATGGCGCTGAACCTCGAAGCCGACAATGTCGGCGTCGTTATCTTCGGTTCGGACCGTGACATCAAGGAAGGCGACACCGTCAAGCGGACCGGCGCCATCGTCGACGTTCCGGTCGGTCCCGAACTGCTCGGCCGCGTCGTCGACGCGCTCGGCAATCCGATCGACGGCAAGGGCCCGATCAACGCTGCGAAGCGCTCGCGCGTCGACGTCAAGGCTCCGGGCATCATTCCGCGCAAGTCGGTTCATGAGCCGATGTCGACCGGCCTCAAGGCCATCGACGCTCTGATTCCGGTCGGCCGCGGCCAGCGCGAGCTGGTCATCGGTGACCGCCAGACCGGCAAGACCGCCATCATTCTCGACACGATCCTCAACCAGAAGGCCATTCACGACAATGGCCCGGACTCGGAAAAGCTCTATTGCGTCTACGTCGCAATCGGCCAGAAGCGTTCGACGGTTGCCCAGTTCGTCAAGGTTCTCGAAGAGCGCGGCGCGCTCAAGTACTCGATCATCGTTGCCGCAACGGCTTCCGATCCGGCTCCGATGCAGTACATCGCGCCGTTCGCTGGCTGCGCCATGGGCGAATACTTCCGTGACAACGGCCAGCACGCGCTGATCGGCTACGACGACCTTTCCAAGCAGGCCGTCGCTTACCGCCAGATGTCGCTGCTGCTGCGCCGCCCGCCGGGCCGCGAAGCTTATCCGGGCGACGTCTTCTACCTGCATTCGCGTCTGCTCGAGCGCGCTGCAAAGCTCTCCGACGAACGTGGCGCCGGTTCGCTGACCGCACTGCCGGTCATCGAAACCCAGGGTAACGACGTTTCGGCCTTCATTCCGACCAACGTGATCTCGATCACCGACGGCCAGATCTTCCTTGAAACCGACCTGTTCTATCAGGGCATTCGTCCGGCCGTTAACGTCGGTCTGTCGGTTTCGCGCGTTGGTTCGGCCGCTCAGGTCAAGGCGATGAAGCAGGTTGCCGGCTCGATCAAGGGCGAGCTTGCCCAGTATCGCGAAATGGCCGCCTTCGCCCAGTTCGGTTCCGACCTGGATGCGTCGACGCAGCGCCTGCTGAACCGCGGTGCACGCCTGACCGAACTCCTGAAGCAGCCGCAGTTCTCGCCGCTGAAGACGGAAGAACAGGTTGCCGTGATCTTCGCCGGCGTCAACGGTTACCTCGACAAGGTCGCCGTCAACCAGATCGGCAAGTTCGAGCAGGGTCTGCTTTCCTACCTTCGCTCGGAAGGCAAGGCCATTCTCGACGCCATCCGCACGGAGAAAGCCATCAGCGACGACACCAAGGGCAAGCTCAAGGCTGCTCTGGATCAGTTCGCCAAGTCTTTCGCGTAATCGGGCCTCAAGCCAAGGACGGATAACGGATGCCTTCACTTAAGGATCTGAAAAACCGGATCGCCTCCGTCAAGGCGACGCAGAAAATCACCAAGGCGATGAAAATGGTCGCCGCGGCGAAGCTGCGTCGTGCGCAGGAGGCGGCCGAGGCCGCTCGTCCCTATTCGCAGCGCATGGGTGCCGTCCTTGCCAATATCGCCCAGGCGGTCGGCAGCGACGACAGCGCACCCCGGCTGATGACCGGGACCGGCAAGGACGATGTGCACCTGCTCATCGTCTGCACTGCCGAGCGCGGCCTTTGCGGCGGTTTCAATTCGCAGATCGCCCGCTTCGCCCGTGACCATGCGCGCAAGCTTCTGGCCGCCGGCAAGACCGTCAAGATCTTCTGCGTCGGCAAGAAGGGCTATGACAGCCTGCGTCGCGAGTTCGCCGCCAACATTGTCGAGCGCACCGACCTTCGCGAAGTTAAGCGCGTCGCTTTCGAGAATGCCGACACGATCGGCCGCAAGGTCATCTCGATGTTCGACAAGGGCGAGTTCGACGTTGCGACCCTGTTCTATTCGGAATTCAAGTCCGTCAGACGAAACGGAATACGCCGATCGCGTAGACCACCGACAAGGCAAGAGCCCACCACAGGTTCGGACCTCCCAGCCCTAACCATGCGAGATGAATGAATGCGGATCCGAGCAGCGAGATGAACAAACGATCGCCTCGCGTCGTTTCGAACCGCAGCACGCCGATGCGGGGATTGCCGCCCGGCGAGAAGTACTCCCAGACCGCCATGCAGGCGATCAGCGTGAAGATGCCGATGAAGAACAGCGCCGTCGGCAGGGTCCATGCCATCCACGAGAAGTCCATCTTGAGCCTCCCTTTCCTTAGACGCGGCCCAGGGCAAAGCCCTTGGCGATGTAGTTGCGGACGAAATAGATGACGAGCGCACCCGGGATGATGGTGAGCACGCCGGCCGCCGCCAGCACGCCCCAGTCCATGCCCGAGGCCGAGACCGTGCGGGTCATGGTAGCGGCGATCGGCTTGGCGTCGGTCGTGGTCAGCGTGCGGGCGATCAGCAGTTCGACCCAGGAGAACATGAAGCAGAAGAAGGCGGCGACGCCGATTCCGCTGGCAATCAGCGGCATGAAGATCTTCACGAAGAAGCGCGGGAAGGAATAGCCGTCGATATAGGCCGTCTCGTCGATCTCCTTGGGCACGCCCGACATGAAGCCCTCGAGAATCCAGACCGCCAGCGGCACGTTGAAGAGGCAATGCGCCAGCGCCACGGCGATATGCGTGTCGATCAGGCCGAAGGCGGAATAGAGCTGGAAGAAGGGCAGCGCGAACACGGCCGGCGGCGCCATGCGGTTGGTGAGCAGCCAGAAGAACAGGTGCTTGTCGCCGAGGAAGCGGTAGCGCGAGAAGGCATAGGCCGCCGGCAAGGCCGCCGCGACCGAGATCACCGTGTTCATCACCACGTAGATGATCGAGTTGATATAGCCGTTGTACCAGGACGGGTCGGTGAAGATCACCATGTAGTTCCTGAGCGTCGGGTGCTGCGGAAATAGCGAGAATGCCCCGAGGATCTCGTTGTTTTCCTTGAAGCTCATGTTGACCAGCCAGTAGATCGGCAGCAGCAGGAAGACGATGTAGACCGTCGGAATGAGGAAGGAGAAGCGGCTCTTGTCGTGGTTCATCTTCTCATTCCCCCTCACTTGGCCTGGGCGTCGTGGCTGGTCATGACCGTGTAGAAGATCCACGACATGAGCAGGATGATCAGGAAGTAGATGATCGACATGGCAGCCGCCGGGCCAAGGTCGAACTGGCCGACCGCCATCTTGACCAGATCGATCGACAGGAAGGTCGTCGAGTTGCCCGGGCCGCCACCGGTGACGACGAAGGGCTCGGTATAGATCATGAAGCTATCCATGAAGCGCAGCAGCACGGCGATCAGAAGCACGCGCTTCATCTTCGGCAGCTGGATGTAGCGGAAAACCGAGAAGCGCGAGGCGCCGTCGATCTTGGCGGCCTGGTAATAGGCGTCCGGGATAGAGACGAGGCCGGCATAGCACAGCAGCACGACGAGGCTGGTCCAGTGCCAGACGTCCATGACGATGACCGTCACCCAGGCATCGACCGGATCCTGCGTATAGTTGTAGTCGATGCCGAGTACGGTCAGGTAGTGGCCAAGGAAACCGATGTCGACGCGACCGAAGACCTGCCAGATGGTGCCGACCACGTTCCACGGAATGAGCAGCGGCAGCGCCATCAACACGAGGCAGACGGGCACGCCCAGCCCCTTCTTCGGCATGTTGAGGGCGATCAGGATGCCGAGCGGCACCTCGATGGCGAGGATCACCATGGAGAAGATCAGGTTGCGGCCGAGCGCATTCCAGAAGCGGTCGGAAGACAGTATTTCCGTGAACCAGTCGGTGCCGGCCCAGAAGAACTTGTTGTCGCCGAAAGTGTCCTGCACCGAATAATTGACCACGGTCATCAGCGGGATGACGGCCGAAAAGGCCACCAGCAGCAGAACCGGAAGGACCAGGAACCAGGCCTTGTTGTTGAAGGTCTTTTCCATTCTCAGCCCTCCTGTCCGACGCGCCAGCTGTCGGCATAGATACCGATGGCTTGGGGATCGAAAGTGACACGTGCCTCGCTCGGGATTTCGGTGTCCTCGGGCGCGACGATCGACAGTGGATGGCCGCAGAACTGTTGGCGGTGCCGGCCGGTCCGCCGCCATCCTCGTCTTCGTCCTCGTCGACGGTGATCGCTTCCAGATATTGGGGCGAACCTTGGGTTTTCAAGTAGGCGACGATCTCTTCGACCTCGCTGTCGGAAACAAAGGGGCCGTGGACGCGCTGGATGCGGCCGCCGCCGGCCATGTAGAGCATGTCGCCCATGCCGAGCAGTTGTTCACCGCCCTGCTCGCCCAGGATCGTGCGGCTGTCGATCTTGGATGTCACCTGGAACGAGATGCGGGTCGGGAAGTTGGCCTTGATCGTGCCGGTGATGACGTCGACCGAGGGGCGCTGTGTGGCCATGATGACGTGGATGCCGGCGGCGCGCGCCATCTGGGCGAGCCGCTGGACCGCGCCTTCGATGTCCTTGCCGGCAACCATCATGAGGTCGGCCATTTCGTCGATGATGACGACGATATAGGGGATAGGCTGGAGATCGAATTCCTCGGTTTCGTAGATCGCCTCGCCGGTCTGGCGGTCGAAGCCGGTCTGCACCGTGCGGGTCAGGATCTCGCCCTTGGCGATCGCCTGTTCGACGCGGCTGTTGAAGCCGTCGATGTTGCGCACGCCGATCTTCGACATCTTCTTGTAGCGCTCTTCCATCTCGCGCACCGCCCATTTCAGCGCCACGACGGCCTTCTTCGGGTCGGTGACCACCGGCGAGAGCAGATGCGGAATGCCGTCATAGACCGACAGTTCGAGCATTTTCGGGTCGATCATGATCAGCCGGCATTTTTCCGGCGCGAGCCGGTAGACCAGCGACAGGATGAAGGTGTTGATGGCGACCGATTTACCGGAGCCGGTGGTACCGGCGACCAGAAGGTGGGGCATCTTGGCGAGGTCGACCACCACCGGCTCGCCGCCGATGGTCTTACCGAGCGCGATGGCGAGCTTGGCCTTGTTGCCATCGAAGTCCTGGCTGCCGATCAGTTCGCGCAGATAGACGGTCTCGCGCCTCTGGTTCGGCAATTCGATGCCGATGGCGTTGCGGCCGGGAACGACGGCGACGCGGGCGGCGATCGCGCTCATCGAACGGGCGATGTCGTCGGCCAGGCCGATGACGCGCGACGACTTGATGCCGGGTGCCGGTTCCAGTTCGTAGAGGGTGACGACCGGGCCGGGGCGGACCTGGATGATCTCGCCCTTGACGCCGAAATCCTCCAGCACGCCTTCGAGCATGCGGGCATTTTGCTCGAGCGCGTCGGCCGACAGCGTGGCGTCGCGGGCGACGGCCTTCGGCTCTGCCAGTAGATGGACGGAGGGCAGCTGGAAGCCATCGGGCCGCAGCAGCGAGCCCTGGGCATCGCGATCGACACGCGCGCCGGGCTTTGGCCGTGGCGCCGGCGCGACGACACGGGGCGTGTCCTGGCCGCCGGCGGCTGCGCGTGCGGCCGGTTTCGGCGTCCAGCCGTCGTCCGGCAGGATGCCGGCAGGGCGCGGCAGGTCGTCGATGTCCAGGTCCACGTCGTCGTCGAAGTTGTCGTCCAGATCGCCGCTGATCGGCGGTGGCGAAACGATGTGGCGCGACGGCGGGGCGACGCGGCCGGTGGCGAGCGGGGCGGGTTCGAGCGAGGGTTCGCGGCGCTCGAGCGGCGTCGGCGCCTTCGGCCGCACCGGCTCGTTCAGCGTGCCGAACTCGTCCTCGTTGAAATCATAGGGCTGCTCGAAACGCGAGGTGCGTTCCTTGGGCTTGAGGCCGAGCAGGCGGCGGCTGCGGGCGCGGATCGTATACCAGTTGTGGGCGATGACGCCGAGCGCAAGGGCGATGGGGCCTTCGCGGTCGTCTTCCTCCTCGTCGTCGACCGGTGCCGGCGCGGCCTTCTGGCGCTTGGCCGCAACGGTTTGCGCTGCGGGTTCGTCGATGCTTTCGCGGCCGATCAGGCCGGTGGCGAACAGCAGCAGCCAGGCGGCCGGAACGGCGAGAATGATTCCCAGCACCATGGAAAACGTGCCGGTCGGATAGGCGCCGATGAACAGGCCCGGAAAGCGCAGGATCATGTCGCCGAACACGCCGCCGATGCCATTGGGGATCGGCCAGGTGGCGGGCGGGGGGAAGCAGCCGACCACGGCGGAGGCGACGATCGAGCCGACGGCCCAGGCTCCGAGGCGCGCGGGAATGCGCGACAGCGGACGCCCGGTGATCAGCGCCAGCGACCAGGCGAGCACCGGAAGCAGGGCGTTACCAGGCAGGTGCTGCTGACGCGGCTGAACTCCTGCACGTAGCCGTCGAAGGCCACGGGCATGGGCATGAGGTGCTCGCGCTCGAGATCGAGCATCTCGGCCACGCTGAAGGCCTTGTGTTCGGGGTGACGCAGCTCGGACCACAGGGCCTTGCAGCGTTCGCCCAGCCAGGCGTTGAGTTCGTCCAGGGTGGCAAAGCGCTGCTCACGTGCGTCCAGCCAGATCCGCCGTCGGCTGAGCGCAGAGAGCAACTCGGTGCGGCTTGCGCCCGTGGTCAACGCGGGGATGAGCTTGCGCATCTCTTCGGCCAGCACCCACAGCGCGCGGTTCAGGCTCACGCTGCGGTCGATGCTGGCAACCGGGCGGGTGTGAAGGCGCCGCCCCTTTGCACCGCGTCCGGGCTGACCACCACGCAGGGCGTTTTCTTGCACCCGTTGGAAGGTGGTCCACAGGCTGTTGCCGAAGTCCTCCGGCCGGCGGGCTTCGATCAACTGCTCAGCGGTCACCGGGGCCGGTGGTTCGCCCTCCCCTCGTTCACCGTATCGCAGCGCCAGGGCGGCGGTGGCAAAGGCCTGCTGTTCCTCGCGCTGCAGCGGCAGGGCTTTCATGCTGTCGGTGGACGCGTCCACCAACTCGAAGTCGTCCAGCACCCGGAACGCGCCTTCGATCACCTCGTCCTGGATGTTGCCCTTGTGCGGGATGCGGATGTCGTTGGTCACGTCGCCGACCACCAAACCGTTGCAGCAGACAAACCTGAAAACGCCCGCGAGCATCTGGTATGCCACACAGCCGTGCGCCCTATTCCCAGTACCGCCATGATCTGGGCCTCTGGCACGCCCCTGTCCAGTGAGGCCAAAACATGAGCCCGATTGACCTCTCTCGCTTGGTGCGCCCCTTTGCTGCGAATCTCGTCCACCAGCGAGCGATCCTCGTCGGTCAAATGCAACTCCGTCTGCCTCATGACAACACCTCCAAGCATCAAGTAAATCGTCGGCCCTGATTTATTCAAATCCGATCCCAGACAGGGCGCTGTGCAGGTCGGGTGAGAGCTCGAGTGGACCAAGAGTCCAACGCGTGTTGCCATTTCAGTGACAAGCTCGCTACCGAGCACAGGCGCAAATAAAGGCTTTGCAAGAAGATGATGCCCTTGCGGGCGATCATGCGCAGCAGCCAGCGGATGTTGTAGCCCGCCGCACACAGCACCGAATGCAGCCGGTCGCCGGTTTCTCCCTTGAGGTGACAACGGTCCATGCGGTGATCGGCTTTGAGGTGGCCGATGATCGGCTCAATGGCCTGACGACGCCTGAGCTCGCGTCGCTCTTGCTCGCTGATCCGCTTGGCCTTGCCCCGGTGCACGATATGCACATCCGAGTTGTGCGTCCACACCCCGATAGCCCAGATCAACGAACGCCGTCGCTGGCTTTGACCGGCTGTCTTGCATCAGGATGCTCGCCTGCTCCAGTTGCTCGTTGAGGGTGTGGCCGTCGTAAGGGTTACCTTGGAAGGCTCGTGAGCCCACGATCAGGTTGCCCTGCAGCGTGCTGGCAATGCCCACCTTGACCCCGAACTCGTAGGGCGTTCGGGCCTTGCCCTTGCTGATGCAGTCCACCTCGGGCGCATGCCAGGCGTAGAGCTTGGGCTGTCCATCCACCGCTTTGCGCTGGCCGCTCTGGGCCACGATGCGATGGGCCTTGTTCAAGGTCTCGCCCAGTGCTTCGCGCACTGCCGCCCCGATGGCACTGGCCTTGCGGTCGATCTCGCGCTGCAGGCGAGCGACGATGGTTCTCTGGCGTTTGATGGTGCGGCGCATGCGCTTGAATTGCCGGGCATGGGCATAGCGCCCGGCCTAGCGGCTCAGGTCCCTGCCTTCCTTTGAAGTCCCCTCGAATTCCTGAGCCAGTCAGAAGTAGAGGTTGGGAAACAGTTTGACACGGTACTCGACCGGTGGGATTCGGCCGAGGGCTTCATGGGGACGCTGGTGGTTATATCGGTGCAGCCAGTCGGCCGTCATGTCACGCACTTCCTGCAGTGATTCGAAGACGTAGCAGTCCAGCACCTCGGTGCGGTAGGTCTTGTTGAATCGTTCGACATAGGCGTTCTGCGTCGGCTTTCCAGGCTGGATGTGATTGAGGGCGATGCCCCTGGATTTCGCCCATTCGGACAGAGCGTGAGCGATGAACTCCGGGCCGTTGTCCAGGCGAATCGACAGCGGCGCTCCGCGAAGCTTCTTGCGGAAGCTGTCGCGGGTGGCCGGGGACGCCGTCGAGCCGACCAGCGCGTCGAGGACGCGTTCCTCCGCGCCGGCATGGGCCTTGGCCTGAACTTCGGCGCGCTTCTTTTCACGTACCAGGCCGATGCCGACCTCGACGAGATCGCGGATGATCTGTTCCACGTCGCGGCCGACATAGCCGACTTCGGTGAACTTCGTCGCCTCGACCTTGATGAAGGGCGCGCCTGCAAGCTTGGCGAGGCGCCGCGAGATTTCCGTCTTGCCGACGCCGGTCGGGCCGATCATCAGGATGTTCTTCGGCATCACCTCGTCGCGCAGGTCCTCGTCGAGCTGCTGGCGGCGCCAGCGGTTGCGCAGCGCGATCGCCACGGCACGTTTCGCCTCGTGCTGTCCGATGATGAAGCGGTCGAGTTCAGATACGATCTCGCGGGGAGAAAAAGTCGTCATATCGCTTGTTCCAATGGTCGGAGGGAAGAGGATCAGTTGTCGCTGTCGAGCGACTCGACCACGATATTGTCGTTGGTATAGACGCAGATCTCGGCGGCGATCGCCATGGCCCGGCGAGCGATCTCTTCTGCCGACTTTTCGCTGTCCATCAGGGCGCGGGCAACCGCCAGTGCATAATTCCCACCGGAGCCGATCGCCATCGCGCCATGCTCGGGCTCGAGCACATCGCCATTGCCGGTGATGGCAAGAGTGATGGTCTTGTCGGCGACCAGCATCATGGCCTCGAGGTTGCGCAGATACTTGTCGGTCCGCCAGTCCTTGGCGAGCTCGACGGCGGCGCGCATCAGCTGGCCTGGATATTGCTCGAGCTTCTTCTCTAGCCGCTCCAGCAACGTAAAGGCATCGGCGGTCGCGCCGGCGAAACCGGAGATCACGTCGCCCTTGCCGATCCGGCGCACCTTGCGGGCATTGCCCTTCATTACGGTCTGGCCGAGGCTCACCTGGCCGTCGCCCGCCATGATGACCTTTCCGCCCTTCCGCACAGTAATAATCGTTGTCATCTACGCACCTGTTGGCCCGTCTGCCGGGCGTTCGATTGGGAACGTGAAATCGTTCGGTTGATACCTATGTAAGTTGACCTCGCGCGAATGCAATCTTGTGACGCATCGCGGAAAAGCACGGCCTGCTTTTGCTGGATATTTAACCGACCGCCTGATAAGGAACCCCTGACCAAGGCATGGAGCGGACCCTGATGGGCGAAACAATGATCCGTCGCACGGGAAGCATTTCCCGCAAGACCAACGAAACTTCCGTTTCGGTTTCCGTCAATCTCGACGGCACCGGCGCGGCGAAGATTTCCACGGGCGTCGGCTTCTTCGACCATATGCTGGCCCAGCTGTCGCGACATTCGCTCATCGACATGGAGATCGATGTGAAGGGCGACCTGCATATCGACGACCACCACACCGTCGAGGACACGGGCATCGCCATCGGCCAGGCCATCTCCAAGGCGCTCGGCGACCGGCGCGGCATCACCCGCTATGCGTCGATCGACCTTGCCATGGACGAGACGATGACCAAGGCGGCGATCGACGTGTCGGGCCGCCCCTTCCTGGTCTGGAATGTCGCCTTCAGCGCGCCGAAGGTCGGCACGTTCGACACCGAGCTGGTGCGCGAGTTCTTCCAGGCACTGGCCCAAAATGCCGGGATCACCCTGCATATCCTCAACCACTACGGCGCCAACAACCACCATATCGCCGAAACCTGCTTCAAGGCCGTGGCTAGGGCCCTGCGGACAGCCGTCGAAATCGATCCGCGCCAGGCCAGCCGCGTTCCCTCGACCAAGGGCACCCTCGTCTGAGGCCTGCCCGTCCGAAAACGGTGGAAAGCAGCTTGATCATCGCTTTGCGGCGTGCCGGGGCCTTGGCTCCACGGCGTCGCGTTTAGGAAAAGGACGTTCGACGATGCGCGTGGCGATCATCGATTATGGATCCGGAAATCTCCGTTCGGCAACGAAAGCCTTCGAACGGGCGGCGCGCGAAAACGGCGTCGACGCGGTCATCGAGCTGACCGACAAGGCCGACCGCGTGGCGACCGCCGACCGCATCGTGCTGCCGGGTGTGGGCGCCTATGCCGACTGCCGCCGGGGGCTCGACGCCGTTCCTGGCATGCACGAGGCGATCGTCGACATTGTCGAGAAGAAGGGCCGACCCTTCTTCGGCATCTGCGTCGGCATGCAGCTGATGTCGAGCCGCGGGCTGGAAAAGACGATCACCCCTGGCTTCGGCTGGATCAAGGGCGACGTGGTCGAGATGACGCCGAGCGATCCGACCCTGAAGATCCCGCAGATCGGCTGGAACACGCTCGACCTGCACCAGCCGCATCCACTGTTCGATGGAATAAAGACGGGGCCGGACGGCTTGCATGCTTATTTCGTCCACTCCTACCACCTCGCCGCGGAAAATCCGGATGACGTGATCCGGTGATGGCAATCACGGCGCCGACGGACAAATCGATCCCCTTGGTCGCGATCACCAGCGTCATGCCGACGGCGAGAAGTGCGACCGGCGCGCCGCGGTTCAAGACATCGATCAGGCTGCCATAGAACCGACCGTTCTGGATCTCGATGTGGAAGAAACCGGGAAAGGCGATGACATTGAGGGCAAGGATGACGCCAAGCGCAACCAGCTGGGGGGCAAGCCTGACCGCGAGCGGTTTCAGATGGCCGATCATGCGGGATTTCCTTCACTGGCTTGGCTGGCGATCGCCTCGACGATGTGGGCGGTCGTCATCGCCTCGCCGCTCAGTTCCGCGACGTGACGCCGGTCGCGCAGCACCACGACCCGGGCGCTATAGGCGAGCAGTTCCTCGAGCTCCGAGGAGATGACCAGCAGCGATAGCCCTTCGGCACAAAGCGCCTCGATCAGCTTGATGATCTCCGCATGTGCCCCGACATCGATGCCACGGGTAGGCTCGTCGAGGATCAGGAATTGCGGATCGGTGGCGAGCCAGCGGGCCAGGATGACCTTCTGCTGGTTGCCGCCGGAGAGCAGCCGGATCGGTTTCTCCCGATCCGTCGTGCGAATGTCGAGCGCCGCGATGTAGCGGTCCGCAAGCTCAGCCTGTTCCCTTGCCGATATCGGGCGCAACCAGCCGCGGCGTGCCTGGAGGGCCAAGGCGATATTCTCGCGGATAGACAGATCGCCGACGATCCCGTCGATCTTGCGGTCCTCGGGGCAGAATCCGAAGCCGTGACGGATCGCCTCGCGCGGGCTGCCGATCTTAGCCGGCCTTCCGTCTATCTGGGCCGAACCACTGTCGGACGGATGAATGCCGAACAGCGTCTCGGCCGTCTCCGTTCGCCCCGAACCGAGCAGCCCGGCCATCCCGACCACTTCGCCGGCCCTGACCTCGAGGTCGAACGGATGAATGCGCCCTCGCCGGCCATAACCGTCGAACCGGAAGCGGACTTCGCCCTCGGAGCGCGCTGCACCGCCATGGCTATTCTCCACCGCCTCGAGCTCGCGGCCCAGCATCATCGAAATCAGCGCCTTGCGGTCCAGCGATGCGATGTCGCGCGTGCCGATGAGGCAGCCATTGCGCAGGACGGTGACACGATCGGCAACCTCGTAGACCTGTCCGAGAAAATGCGTGATGAAGACGATGCCGAGGCCCTTCGCCTTCAGCTCGCGCATGATGCGGAAGAGCATGGCCACTTCCTGCGCGTCGAGACTGGCGGTCGGCTCGTCGAGGATCAGCACCTTGCCGGAGAGATCGACCGCACGCGCGATCGCCACCACCTGCTGGATCGCGACGGAGTAGACGGAAAGTTCCTGCCTGACGTCGATGTCGATCCCATAGCCGAGCAGCAGTTCGCGGGCGTCCGCATTCATGCGCCGGCTATCGACCAGCCCGAACCTGCGCGGCTGGCGGCCGAGATAGAGGTTCTCCGCCACAGTGAGGTTCCCGAGCAGGTTGACCTCCTGGTAGACCGTGCCGATGCCGAGCGACTGCGCAGCGCGCGTGTCTCTCGGGTCGATCTCCCGTCCGTCGAGCGTGATTGCACCGGCGTCGCGGCGGTAGGCGCCCGTCAGGCACTTTACCAGCGTCGACTTACCCGCGCCGTTCTCGCCCAAGAGCGCTAGGATCTCCCCCCGCCGCAAGTCAAAATCGACATTGTCGAGTGCGGTTGCCCCAGGGAAATACTTGCAGATCCCGGTTGCCGTCAGAATGGAATTGGAATGCTCGGTCATTTGCGGCCCCAGATCATCGCAACGGTCCCGCCGGAGGCGCCGGGCGCCTGCCGGTGGGAGTGTCGGACCCGACCGCGTTCCGTTCACATGCGAAGGGAGCGTGGCCGGGACATCAAAGCGGCAATCAGTAGCCGAGGCCCTTCTTCTCTTCGTAGACCTTCTGCGGATCGTCAGCCTGGGTGTAAAGCTTCGATTCGGTCTGGATCCACTTCGGCGGCATGGTGCCGTCCTTCTTGTAGGCTTCCAGCGCATCGAAGGCCGGACCCGCCATGTTCGGCGTCAGTTCCACGGTCGCATTGGCTTCACCGGCGGCCATGGCGAGGAAGATGTCCGGCACGGCATCGATCGAGACGACCAGAATGTCGGTGCCCGGCTTCAGGCCCGCCTCCTTGATTGCCTGGATCGCGCCGACCGCCATGTCGTCATTGTGGGCGTAGAGCGCGCAGATGTTCTTGCCGCCGTCCTCGGCCTTGAGGAAGCTCTCCATGACTTCCTTGCCCTTGGTGCGGGTGAAGTCGCCGGTCTGGCTGCGGATGATCTTGAGGTTCGCCTTGCCGGCGATGCCTTCCTCAAAACCCTTCTTGCGATCGATGGCCGGCGAGGAACCGGTCGTGCCCTGGAGTTCGACGATGTTGCAGGGCTTGTCGCCGACGGTCTTGGCCAGCCATTCGCCGGCAACCTTGCCCTCGTGCACGAGGTCGGAGGTCACCGCCGTCATATAGAGTTCCTTGTCGGCATCGACGGTACGGTCGAGCAGGATCACCGGGATCTCGGCTTCCTTGGCCTCTTCGAGCACTCAATGTTCGGCATCGCGGCGCAGCGCTCCATTTGCGGCATCAGCCAGTGCCGGTGCTTCGTATCTGAACAGTATTTTGGCTAGATCCCACATTCCTGAGCTTCGACATTCGCCACGAATGCCAAAACATCCAAGCGCCTGTGCTGGCTATTCAAGGAGCCAGCGACGAGTACGGCACCCTCCAGCAGGTACGGGACATACAACCCAAGAACGCTGCAGCCCGCACCCTGGTGCTGGAAGCTTGCGGGCACAGCCCGCATCGGGACCAACCCGACGCGGTGCTCGCTGCCATTGGGGAGTTTCTGTCCGAACTCCCGTGAATCCCCCGTTTGTGGGATGGCAGCACACCTCCAGCGCCGGCAAAATGCCCGGTTGGCCGCTCGGAAACCGGCATGAAACGCGCGCTCACGACCGTGGGCTTTGGTCGGCGAGTGGCTCCAATCCCCCAAGGAAATCACGCAAACGACGTGTCAAATTGCGACAAAACTGCCCGTTTGCGCGATCATCCAACTACATTTGGTCACACTCCGTCACTGAAACTTGCATGATCGCCTGGAACAACCCTTGGCTGCTTTCCGTGCTGGTACCCGCTCTGCTGGTGACCGGCGCTTGGATGTATCGCCTCTGGGAGAGTCGCAAAGCCCGGGCCCAGCGCAGGATTCCCAAGCGGTGGCCACTGGATACCCGGGTGATCGCGAACTCAGAAGAGCTGCAGGTGTGGCACTGGCTGTCCCGGGCCTTCTACGATCACCACGTGATGATCAAGCTGCCGGTCACCCGCTTCACCCTGCCCCGGGAGAAGCAGCAAGGAATGGACTGGTACCGGCTGCTTGGGGGCGTCTACTGCACGTTCACCATCTGCAAGTCCGACGGGCGGGTGGTCGGCTGTCTGGACGTGCCTGGACGGGCGGGCATCCCGAGGAGCACGCGCCAGCTCAAACACTCCCTTCTCACGCAATGCGGACTCCCCTACTGGGTGGTTCGTTCGTCCAGCCTGCCCACGGTTTCCGAAGTCCGCAGCGAGTTTCTCGGCGAGACCCCCACCGCGCAGAGCATGCGTGAGCACGAGCAGGAAGAACGGGCCATCATCGCTGCACAGGCCAATCTGCGCTCTGCACTGAACCGCCAGCGCAGCACCCGTCACAGTGACTTCAGTCCCCTGTCGACCTGGCCCGGCAGCACCACAGGTGATTCACGCGTCAGTGATCTGGGCTCCCAATGGCAGGACAATTCGTTCCTGATGCCGCTCGACAGCCGCAAAGGCGACCTGCTCTGACCGGGTCGCCCCGTCAAGGGGCTCATTGTTTGCGGCTCAGGTCAGCCACTTCGTCGGCCGTCAGCCACCGCCAATGTCCGACTGGCAGCTCATCGGTCAGTTCAATGCTCCCGATCCGGGACCTGTGAAGCCCCTCCACCCTGTTCCCGACAGCGGCCACCATGCGCTTGACCTGGTGGTACTTGCCCTCCGTCAGCGTCAACTCCAGGTGGTTCGGCCCCAGAGCCCGGCACGCCGCTGCACGCACTGGCTTCGGATCGTCATCCAGCACGACGCCATCCATCAGGCGGACTGTCTGACGCTCATCGAGCGGATGTTTCACCTGCACCTGGTACACCTTGGGCACATGGTGCTTGGGCGACGTCATCCGGTGAATGAATTTGCCATCGTCGGACAGCAGCAGCAGGCCCGTGGTGTCCTGATCCAGCCGACCCACCGCCTGCACCCCGGCGGCGGCACCACCTCCCCGCTGGCGCAGTGGGGCCGGTAGCAGCGTGTACACACCTGGATGAGCCCCAGGCTTCTGGGAGCACTCGAAGCCAGCCGGTTTGTGCAGCATCAGGTAGGCGTACTCCTGGTAAGTCCAGCGCACACCCTGCACCCAGAACACCAGGCCGTCCTCATCCAGCATGATTCCAGGGTCCGTGCAGGGGTTCCGCGCCTCGCCCAGATCGACGAAACCCTGCTGGACCAGTCCGCAGCAGACGCGACGGGTTCCGAAGCCCTGACTGAAAAGGATGTCCTGCAACGCGAGCATGACAAAACAACAATGAAAAACCCCAGCCGGTGACGGCTGGGGTTGGATGAATGGTGGGCTGGGGACACCCGAACGATGCCCCAACCTGTTGATTTATATGGATACCGGATTGCGGATTTGCACCCTGTACCCCCACTTGTACCCCCACAGCACGGGAGCCACGCGGGGACACGTACCCCCAAAAAGTTCAGGAATCGTAGCTGATTTGCTTCCCCCCTTGCCATTTTCTACCGGGGCAATAGGGGCAACCGGGGCACTGTTCTGTAAGTCCTTGTCGCCATTGAAAAAAGAATGCCCCGGGGTGACCGGGGCATTCACTCAGTGTGCCGGGGCAACCGGGGCAAACTTCACCACTCCATCGGCCTGCCAGTCCATGATTGCCCCGTGTACAGTCATTCGGTTTTACAAGCAACTGGAGGGGGCATTGTTCGGACAGCTGAGAAGAAAGATCCTCCGCCGTGCAAGGGCCCGCGGCAATCACGTCTACATTGCCTCAGTTATCGGCCCGCGACTGGCGATCTTTGCCGCAGCAGTTGTGGCGCTTTTTTGGCTACCGCTTCAGGCGAACATGCCTCAGTGGCTTGCTTGTTGATTCATCATCACAACTGAGCCAGTGATCACGTCGAATACTGAGCCACTGGGTTGATGGATGTTCTGGCTACTTTCTCCGCCTTCGGCTGGTCCTTCATGAACCTCGTCATCTGGCCCGTGACCATCGTCTGCCTGATCCTGGTCGTTCTGCAGATGCGCGCCGCTGCCCGCAAGGACCAAGCCTGATCCCTCGTCCCCGCGACGCCACCGGGGCTTGACGTTAGGGAATCCGCAACGCAATCTCGCGCCAAGTCCGGAGACCTCTGGAGGAGGGGCCAAGCCGGACGTCATCGCCCGCGGGGAGTGAGGCGCGGGCAATACGGGAGGTATTGCGAATGACAGTGCTTTTAGGCGTCATATTTTGCGGTCTGCTTTCGGTGGTCTATGCGGTCTGGGCGACGCGCTCGGTGCTGGCCGCCGATCAGGGCAATGCCCGCATGCAGGAAATTGCCGGTTATATTCGTGAAGGTGCCCAGGCCTATCTCGCCCGCCAATACCTCACCATTGCCATTGTCGGCGTCGTGGTCTTCATCGGGACCTGGCTGTTGCTTTCCGCAACGGCGGCGATCGGTTTCCTGATCGGCGCAGTTCTGTCCGGTGCTGCCGGCTTCATTGGCATGCACGTCTCCGTCCGCGCCAATGTCCGCACGGCCCAGGCCTCGTCGCAGAGCCTGGCCGCCGGTCTCGACATTGCCTTCAAGTCCGGCGCCATCACCGGCATGCTGGTGGCAGGTCTCGCCCTGCTCGGCGTTTCCATCTACTTCTACATTCTGACCGTGGTGCTCGGCCATGAGAGCGGTTCGCGCGAGGTGATCGACTCGCTCGTCGCGCTCGGCTTCGGCGCTTCGCTGATTTCGATCTTCGCGCGTCTTGGCGGCGGCATCTTCACCAAGGGTGCGGACGTCGGCGGCGACCTCGTCGGCAAGGTCGAGGCCGGCATTCCTGAGGACGACCCGCGCAACCCGGCGACCATCGCCGACAACGTCGGCGACAATGTCGGTGACTGCGCCGGCATGGCCGCCGACCTGTTCGAGACCTATGCGGTCTCGGTGGTTGCCACCATGGTTCTCGCTGCGATCTTCTTTGCCGCGACGCCATCGCTTGAAATTGCGATGATCTATCCGCTTGCCATCTGCGGCGCCTGCATCATCACCTCGATCATCGGCACCTTCTTCGTCAAGCTCGGCACGAACGGCTCGATCATGGGCGCGCTTTACAAGGGCCTCATCGTCACCGGAGCGCTGTCCATCCTCGGTCTTGGCGCCGCGACCTCGCTGACCATCGGCTGGGGCTCCATCGGCACGGTCGCCGGCATGGACATCACCGGCTGGAACCTGTTCATCTGCGGCATCCTCGGCCTCGTGGTCACCGCGCTGATCGTCGTCATCACCGAATACTACACCGGCACCAACAAACGGCCGGTCAACTCGATCGCCCAGGCCTCGGTTACCGGTCATGGCACCAACGTCATCCAGGGGCTTGCCGTCTCGCTGGAATCGACCGCACTCCCGGCGATCGTCATCGTCGGCGGCATCATCTCGACCTACCAGCTTGCCGGCCTTTTCGGCACGGCGATCGCGGTGACCACGATGCTTGGCCTCGCCGGCATGATCGTCGCGCTCGACGCATTCGGCCCGGTTACCGACAATGCCGGCGGCATTGCCGAAATGGCCGGCCTGCCGTCGGAAGTCCGCAAGTCGACCGATGCGCTCGATGCGGTCGGCAACACGACCAAGGCGGTCACCAAGGGCTATGCCATCGGCTCGGCCGGTCTCGGCGCGTTGGTGCTGTTCGCCGCCTATTCGAACGACCTGCAGTTCTTTGCCGCCAACAGCGACAAGTACCCTTATTTCGCCGACATGGGCGACATCTCGTTCAGCCTGTCCAACCCTTACGTCGTTGCCGGTCTGATCTTCGGCGGCCTCATTCCCTATCTTTTCGGCGGCATCGCCATGACGGCCGTCGGCCGGGCAGCGGGTTCGATCGTCGAGGAGGTCCGGCGGCAGTTCCGGGAGAACCCGGGCATCATGCTGGGAACGGTCAAGCCGGACTACGGCCGCGCCGTCGACATGCTGACCAAGGCGGCGATCCGGGAAATGATCATTCCCTCGCTTCTGCCGGTTCTCGCTCCGCTCGTCGTTTATTTCGGCGTGCTCGCGATCTCGGGCTCCAAGGCATCGGCCTTCGCGGCGCTCGGCGCCTCGCTGCTCGGCGTGATCGTCAACGGCCTGTTCGTGGCGATCTCGATGACCTCGGGCGGTGGTGCCTGGGACAACGCCAAGAAGAGCTTCGAGGATGGCTTTGTCGACAAGGATGGCGTCAAGCACCTCAAGGGCTCGGATGCGCACAAGGCCTCGGTGACCGGTGATACCGTCGGCGATCCCTACAAGGACACCGCCGGCCCGGCCGTCAACCCGGCGATCAAGATCACCAATATCGTCGCGCTTTTGCTGCTTGCCGTTCTGGCTGGGTAAGCCTCGGGCGCAAGCGTAGGAAAAGAAAAAACCGCGGAAGCTGGCTTCCGCGGTTTTTTCAATGGAGCGAGGGAAATACCGATCCGGTATTCCCAGGCGGTTGTCAGATGCCGCCGAGCAAGTTCTTGACGCTGTTGGCGGCGCCGCCGCCACCCGACAGGATCTGCTGCAGGAAGGTGAGGTCCTTGCCGCCCGTCGGCGTGGTGCGCGAGATCATGTCGAAGACCTTGCCGTCCTGCATGGTGTAGTTGGCGCGCTGCGAAACCACGCCGTCCTTGTCGAAGTAGATCGCCAGGATCTGGTATGCGTCCGGCCAACCCATCTTGCGCATGATAGGAGTTGATGGTCAGCACGCCAGCGGTGCGTGCGCGCTGCCATAGACTCCCGGTGAACAGCCGCCGTCAAGCGGTGGAGGTGCGCACCGAAGATGAATTCCAAGCAGACGATTCTGGACCGCGAGTTGTTCACCCAAGCCCTGCGCCACATGGGCGAAGAAGACCTGCTGTACCTCAACCGGATGGTGGTCGAACGCTTGAACCTGCTGGCTCAGGCCAGGAGCACGGTGGAGCTGGCGCAGTTCGCCGAAGGCGACCGTGTTCAGTTCACGGCCAGCGATGGCAGCGTCAAGAGCGGCATCGTGCTGCGCCTGAACAAGAAAACCGCCAGCGTGCACACCGACGAAGGCCAGAACTGGAAGGTCTCACCAGGGCTGCTGCGCAAGATAGCCACCCGATGAACAAGGCCCCTGGCGTCGATGGCCAGGATCAGTCAGCCGGCTGCCAGCGGTGCGGCAACAGCTCGTTGATCCGACTGGCCTTGTGCGTGGGCAGCCGGGTGAGCACATCCTTGAGGTAAGCATACGGGTCGTGCCCGTTCATGCGCGCCGACTGGATCAGGCTCATGACGGCCGCTGCCCGCTGGCCCGCGCGCAGGCTGCCGGCAAACAACCAGTTGTTGCGTCCAATGGCAATCGGCCGGATCCGGTTCTCGATCCAGTTGTTGTCCGCCGGCAGTTGCGGGTCATCAATGAATCGTGTGAGCGCCGCCCAGCGCTTGAGGCTGTAGTCCAGCGCCTTGGCCGTGGCCGAGTTGCCCGCCACCTGCTGGCGCTGCAGCACCATCCACTGGTGCAAGGCATCCAGTATCGGCTGGCTGTGCTGCTGGCGAGTCTGTAGCCGCTGGGGTGCCGGGGTGTCCTGGACGTCCCGTTCGATCTCGTAGACCCGCGCGAACTGCGCCAGTGCGAACTCGGCAATCTGGCTCTTGTTGGCCGCGTGCAGGTCGAAGAACTTGCGCCGGGCGTGCGCCAGGCACCCAGCTTCTGTCACGCCCTGGCTGAAGCTGGCCTTGTAGCCGGCGTAGTCGTCACAGATCAGACTGCCCCGCCAGTCGCCCAGGAAGGTTCTGGCGTGTTCACCGGCGCGCGACTCGCAGAAGTCGTAGACCACCGCCTTCATGTCTTCAAACGCCCCCGGGGCATAGGCC
This sequence comes from Hydrogenophaga sp. NH-16, assembly GCF_004006415.1. Taxonomy (NCBI): domain Bacteria; kingdom Pseudomonadati; phylum Pseudomonadota; class Betaproteobacteria; order Burkholderiales; family Comamonadaceae; genus Hydrogenophaga; species Hydrogenophaga sp. NH-16. The sequence goes on along the minus strand of NZ_CP029344.1, from coordinate 4,738,801 downwards.
CACAGGTAGGCCCGGTGTGTCTTGCCGTTGCCTGGCTTGAGCATGGCCACCGGGGTTTCATCGCCGTGCAGCACCCGGTGCCCGAGCACCTCAGTCTTGAGGGCATCGACCAGCGGCTGCAGCTGCGCGCCGCAGGTGCCCACCCATTGCGCCAAGGTCGATCTTGGAATGGCCAGACCGGCGCGGCCGAAGATGTTCTCCTGGCGGTACAGCGGCTGGTGGTCGGCGTACTTGGCCACCAGCACCTGCGCCAGCAGGCCGGCGGTAGGGATGCCTTTGTCAATGACATGGGCGGCCACCGGTGCCTGTGTGAGGGTCTGGCACTTCGCACAGGCCCACTTGCCCCGGATGTGACGCTCCACGGTGAAGACGCCGGGCACGTAGTCCAGCTTCTCGGCCACATCCTCGCCGATGCGCTTCAACTGGCAGCCGCACTGGCATGTGGTGGATGTGGGCTCGTGGCGAATCTCGCGCCGTGGCAGGCTCGCCGGCAGCGGCGCTCGCCTGGGTTGCTGCTTCTCGGGCGCAGCTGATGCCGGTCGCAGTTGCTCGATCTCATGCTCGACGGCCGCCAGATCGCCATCGAGTTCTTCTTCCAGCAGGTTGCGCTGCTCGGCGCTGTGGCGTTCGGATTTGGCGGCGAACTTCAGCCGCTTGAGCAGCGCGCATTCGTAGGCGAGCTTCTCGTTCAGAGCGCGCTGGTGGCGCAGTTCGGCCAGCAGGCGCTGGCTGACTTCACGCAGTTGCTCTGCGTCCAGTTCGCCCAGGGCCTGTTCGTCGATCACCATGAAGCGCAGTGTGCCCGTGCGCAATGGGCAAGACCATTGGCGCATCTCCCGATTGCCAGTGGCCAACCCGCACATCGAAGATTCAGACCACAGTGATGGCGCCTTGTGAGCCCATGCGCCGCCAGGGCAGGCCCAGCACCAGCGCATTGAGCTGGGCGTGCTCCAGCGCCACGTTCGGGCTGCCCGGCGGCGCCCAGACGAACTTGCCCTGGTGCAGCCGGCGCGCGGCCAGCCACAGACCCACGCCGTCGTGCACCAGAATCTTCATGCGGGTGGCACGCTGGTTGGCAAAGACGTAGGCGTGGTGTGGTTGGGCGGCGCCGAAGGTGGCTATCACCCGCGCCAGGGCGGTGTCGGTGCCAGCGCGCATGTCCAGCGGGGCCGTGGCCAGCCAGGCCGCATCGATACGGATCACTGCAACAACTCGCGCAGCATCTGGGCGCACTGCGCCGCCGCTGTCACCGGCCAGTCCATCGTGACGGTGGTGCCGTGGCGCTGGACTTCAATGTGGATGGCTTCGCATATGCCACTCACCGGTGCCGGCGCAGGGGTCACAGGCAGTGCAACGCGTTCCTGTGAAACCACCGACTGAACCGGCAGCGGCACGAAGGCGGGCGTGCCTGGCAAGGCCTTCTCCCGCAGCAGGCGCTGCTCGCGCAACCAGCGATGCACCATGTTCGGATGCAGGCCATGACTCAAGGCAACACCGGAGACCGACGCGCCACGCTCCCGGGTCTGCCGCAGAACCAGCGCTTTGAAATCGGCGCTGTACTCGCGCCGCAACCGGCGCTCTCCATCGATCAATCGTTCCATCGTCTCCACGATCTCCTTCGTGGGGACGATCCTCGATTACCGCCTTCGCTTCAAGATGGGTTTAGTTACCAGGCAGGTGCTGCTGACGCGGCTGAACTCCTGCACGTAGCCGTCGAAGGCCACGGGCATGGGCATGAGGTGTGGTCCGCCAGTGGGCGGTTGAAGCAGACATATGCTGCTCGCTTCCCGTGGACGACGGCTTGCTGCAGCAGGCCAAGTGCCAGCTGGGTTTTACCGGAGCCAGCCGTTCCTTGGATCCGAACGATGTGACTCGGCGCCTGGATGCGCGGCACCCACAGAGTCAGACCTTCAGAAAGAAACCGTGTCCAGCTTTGCAGATTGCCTGCCAGCGTGGTCACTTCAACCTTGCACCGCAGACGGTTGATGAGGAACGCATGAACCCGCTCCCTCACTGCATTGGGTTGTCCGGATCCCAAGCGGCTGAGGATCACGCCGCCCAGGGCTTGGCAATCGGTGCTGTCGAGAAGCCTTTCGCGAGGAAAGCCGATGGTGCCTGCTTCGCTCGATACGGTGGCGTCGGGCAGCACCAAAAAATGCATCAGCCTCACACTGCGTATTCCACGCGATGGCGGACACGACTCCATGCTGATGGCGGACAGTGTTCCAGCGTGATGGCGGACGCTGTTCCACGCTGAAGGCGGACAGCATTCCAAACTGATGTCGGGCACCTGCGGGGTGTTCCGAGTGACCCGAACGCGGCATACGCTGCCCGGTTTTTTTGACCGGAACCAGCGATGCCCACACCCAGGGTCACCATGAGCAAACTACGACACACACTGCAACTGCTGAACGGCGGGGCCTTGAGCACCCGTCAAATCGCTGCCGCCCTCGGCATCTCCAAATCCACTGTCAGCGAGATAGCCAGCTACGCTGCCTCTAGCATTTGTTTTCAGTGTTCCTGGCGCCGTGGAGCTGAGAGAGAAAAAACCTGTGGCCGGCGATACAGGCATGAATCTCACCCTTGCACTCAGATTTCTGGTGTCGAAAGAACCCAACCTGTTCCCTTCCACAGATAGGTATGGGTATCGAATCTCCAATGCGTTCGACCAACCGATGGCTACAAGCTTAAATAGCGGCGCATCGGAGGCAAAGGCGTCTCAGATTCTCGAACCGGGGAATGTGAAGCGCGTAGTCGAAGAACTGGAGGGCTGCGGCCTTGTGGTGTTGTGTGGCCGCAAGGCGCAACTTCTCACCAAGGAAATCGAACGTGCTGGCATGACGGTTGTGCATGCTTGGCATACCGGCAATCGGGCCCTCATTGCCAAGTACCAAGGGGAAGACGTAGCAAGAGCTTCTACAGCACTTGCACGCCAAGAACTGCGTGTTCAAAAGTGGGCCAAAGATTTGCTGGTGGCCATCCGCGCAGTGCGTGCAGCCTGACCCTTTGTTTTTCGGCTCCCTCGTTCTGCAGCGACATCGGAGGCATCACTGATCGTAAGTCGGTCAGAAGATGAAGTTCTCTGCTCGATATTTGTGCACCTTGCTCTGATCCCAGCAACGGCGCGGGTCTGGCCCATCCGTTCACGAGATATCCACAGGTTTCTCCAGCCCCGGTGGGGACAAGCCTCAGGTCGCTTGTTCGAATCTGGATGTCTATGCGCTGCAAGCGCTCAGATCTGAAGGCCTGCCTGCCATGACCGGGGCGGGGCACTGGACTGGAGCAGGGCGCTGTGCTGGCCAACAGGCCGCGGTCCGGTTGGGACAGGTTTACATCGGATCGTTCAAATATGAGCGCTTATCAGGATTGGGCGCTCTGATCTGATCCCCGCTCGTTGGCAGAAAACCAACAGCCGCCTCTTGCAGGGTGTCGTGACAGTCGAATCGAGGCAGTTCCATCACTGAGGACCTGCCATGAAAAGCTCCCTTTTCCCGTCCCATGAACGCGCGCTCAAGCGCCTGGGCTCCAACATCTCGCTGGCCCGACGACGGCGCTACTGGAGCCAGCAAGCGATGGCCGAGCAGATCGGTGTCTCGGTCAGCACCGTGCGGCGCCTGGAGGCTGGCGATGCGGGGGTTGCCATCCAGCACCTGCTCGGCGCTTTGGCGGCTTTCGGAATGATCGACCGGTTCAATGCCCTGCTGGACACCCCACAAGACACCATCGGCCTGCAGGTGCAAGACGCCGCATTGCCCGAGCGCATCCGGGGCCGCGCAGAAGGCGAGGCCGTCGAATGAGTGCAACCACCACGACTCCAACAGCCGGTGGTGCGATTCGGCCGGCAAGGCCAGTCCCTACGCTCGCCTACGGCCCGCGCAGGGACGAGATCCTCGGCATCACCATGGGGCAGTCCGAACAGCCTCTGGGGGTGCTGCACCATGTCAAGGACGGGCCCACCGAGTGCTCGCAGTTCCGCTTCGATCGGCGGTGGCTGGACAGGGAACATCCCTTCAGCCCGTCGCCCGATCTGCGCTGCCACCCCCACGGTCAGTGGAGAACCCGTCCGCAGGGCCAGGGAAGCCCGTTCTTTGCGGCCTTGGCGGACACACAACCCGACGGGTTTGCACAAGCCATCCTTGAGCGGGCACTGGGCGAGGCCACCCTCACCACCCATCCCCTCGCAGGTCTGGAGTCCCGCACACTGACGTCCCTCTGCGCGACCCACGACCTCTGCCGGCTCGGTGCACTGCGGATCCGGCCCAGGAACCCGGCACTGGCCGTGTCCGGCCGGCGCATCGACCTGCCTATCGGCGCAGAACTGGACACCATGGCCCGGGCAATTGCAGCCTTTGAGCGAGGGGAAGCCGACGAGCGCCAGATCCAGCTCCTGCTCTTCAGTGCCACCTCCCTGGGCGGCTCCCGTCCCAAGGTCTGCTTTGTTCAGGACGCACAGAAGCAGAATGGAGGAACGCTGGCGGTGGCCCGGCTGCCCAGCGTGTTCGATCGCTATCCGGTGGCCAAAGCGGAAATGCTCCTCGGACAGCTGGCCCGGGAAGCGGGCATCCGGGTGGTGGACATGGCGCTGAAGAACCTGTGCGAGGGATCGGTGCTGATCACCCAGCGATTGGATCGGGACATGGATGGCGGTCGAAAGCCCTACCTGTCCGCCCGAAGTCTGTTGCTCGCGGAAGAGGGCGAAAAACCGGACTGGCTCGATCTGCTGGCGGTCATGAGGACATGCAGCAAAGTTTTTGGGGCAGACGCCCGCCAGCTGTGGCTGCGCCTGGTGTTCATGCGGCTGATCAACGCCCGTGTGTCGCCGGGAAAGTTCGGCTTTGTGTACCGGTCCCTTGCTCGCTGGGAGCTGGCACCCGCCACCGCACTGCGCCCCGCCATGGAGCCCGAATGCCAACCGGCCCAGTCCCACATCCCGGGGCCGGGCCTGCGATGGGATGTGGATCAGCTGCTCAGGCGTTCGGCGGCATTCGGGATACCTCAGAACGAGGCACGCACGCTGCTCCAGAGGATGGTCGAGGTGGTCAGCCGATGGAAGGTGAAGGCCGAGCAGTACCCGGTGCGCATGACGAACACCGACATCGCATCACTTGAAGCGGCCATGGAGAACGCGCAGCTTCCGATGGCCCGGGAGTTGGTGGGCGGCCGGCGGCCATGAGCTCCAAGCCGAATGAGGCCGGGCCTGGCAGGTCGGGCAGGAGGGTGGGGGCTTGCAGGGTCCGAAGGCGGAATCCTTTTTTTTGCGCGCGTGTGTTTCTTGAACGGTTGGCGTGTATGCGTTCAGATTTGAACGTGCGTATTCCACACAGTGATTGCCCTCAACGCTGCTGAGTTTACCGATCGGTGCATCTGGTCAGGCTCGGCGTTGGTTTGTTCATAAATTTCCCTATCGGGGTATTTTCTTGCTAAGCGCACTGAGTCTATACATAATGCCCCGATCAGGAAATTTCTATGGCCGCCCGCATCGACTCTCCCACCTCTCTCGGCCAGGCCGGAGGTGTAGTTGAAGCTGATATTGCCCCAGGTATCGAGGGCGGCTTCGAGCGGCTTGCACCACTTGGCGGCGGCCCTCAGAATTTCCGGACCCTCATTGGCGATGTCGCGGCCCTCGTTGCGGGCGAGCACCATGGCTTCGAGTGCGACCCGGTTGGCGGCCGCACCGGCCTGGATGCCCATCGGGTGACCGATCGTGCCGCCGCCGAACTGCAGCACCACGTCGTCGCCGAACAGGTCGAGCAACTGGTGCATCTGGCCGGCATGGATGCCGCCGGAGGCGACGGGCATGACCTTCTTGATGTCGCCCCAGTCCTGCTCGAAGAAGAGGCCTCGTTGCAGGTCCACTTCGTTCTTCGTTTCGCGCAACACATTGTAGTAGCCCTGTACCGTCATCGGATCGCCTTCCAGCTTGCCGACGGCGGTGCCGGCATGCAGGTGGTCGACGCCGGCCAGACGCAGCCACTTGGCGATGACGCGGAACGAGATGCCGTGGTTCTTCTGGCGCGTATAGGTGCCGTGGCCGGCGCGGTGCATGTGCAGGATCATGTCGTTCTGCCGGCACCATTCCGAGATCGACTGGATTGCCGTCCAGCCGACGATCAGGTCGACCATGACGATGACCGAGCCAAGCTCCTTGGCGAATTCGGCGCGGCGGTACATTTCCTCCATCGTGCCGGCGGTGATGTTGAGGTAATGGCCCTTCACCTCGCCGGTCACGGCGGCGGCGTGGTTCACCGCCTCCATGCAGTAGAGGAAGCGGTCGCGCCAATGCATGAAGGGTTGCGAGTTGATGTTCTCGTCGTCCTTCATGAAGTCGAGGCCGCCCTTCAAGCCTTCGTAGACGACGCGGCCGTAGTTCTTGCCGGACAGGCCGAGCTTCGGCTTGGTGGTGGCGCCGAGCAGCGGTTTGCCGAACTTGTCGAGCCGTTCGCGCTCGACGACGATGCCGGTCGGCGGTCCCTTGAAGGTCTTCACATAGGCGACGGGGAAGCGCATGTCCTCGAGCCGTGCGGCCTTCAGCGGCTTGAACGAGAAGACGTTGCCGATGATCGAGGCCGTCAGGTTGGCGATCGAGCCTTCCTCGAACAGGATCAGGTCATAGGCGACGTAGCAGAAGTACTGCCCGGGCGTTCCCGGCACCGGATCAACCCGGTAGGCCTTGGCGCGGTACTGGTCGCAGGCGGTGAGGCGGTCGGTCCACACGACCGTCCAGGTGGCGGTCGAGCTCTCGCCGGCGACGGCGGCCGCCGCTTCGATCGGATCGACGCCGTCCTGCGGCGTGATGCGGAAGAGAGCGATCAAGTCGGTGTCCTTCGGCTCGTAGTGGCCGTCCCAGTAGCCCATCTGGGCATATTTCAGGACGCCCGCCCTGTAGCGTTCCTTGCCCTTGATCTCGGTTTTCGCATCGGCGTTCATGGCACTGTCCTTTCCTTGGTCGGATGGGAGTTCAGGCGGCTTCAGACCGCGCGTTTGAGGGTTTCAGGCTGCCGCTCGCATAGCGTTTGGCCATGTCGCTCATCGGGATGACCTTGATGCGCGACGCATTGCCCGCCGTGCCGAAGGCCTCGAAGCGGGCCTTGCAGACGGAGGCCATGGCATCCATGGCGGGCTTGAGGAACTTGCGCGGATCGAATTCGTCGCGGCGAGTATCGGCGACGCGGCGGAATTCGGCGGCGGCGGCCAGGCGCAGGTCGGTATCGATATTGACCTTGCGCACGCCGAACCGAATACCCCGGACGATCTCCTCGACCGGCACGCCATAGGTCTCGCGCATCTCGCCGCCATGGGCGTTGAAGATCTCCTGCCATTCCTCAGGGACCGAGGAGGAGCCGTGCATGACGATATGGGTGTCGGGAAGCCGGCGGTGGATCTTCTCGATCACGTCCATTGCGAGCACTTCGCCGGTCGGCTTGCGGGTAAACTTGTAGGCGCCGTGCGAGGTGCCGATCGCGACCGCCAACGCATCGACGCCGGTCTCGGCGACGAAGCGGGCGGCTTCGTCGGGATCGGTCAGCAATTGCGAGCGGTCGAGCGCGCCTTCGAAACCATGGCCGTCCTCGGCCTCGCCATGGCCGGTCTCGAGCGAACCCAGGCAGCCGAGTTCGCCTTCGACCGAGACGCCGACCATATGGGCCAGACGCGCCACTTCGGCGGTGATGCCGGCATTGTAGGCATAGTCGGCAGGCGTCTTGGCGTCCTCTTTCAGCGAGCCGTCCATCATCACCGAGGTGAAGCCGTGCTGGATCGCGGACAGGCAGGTGGAGACCCGGTCGCCATGATCCTGGTGGATGCAGAGCGGAATGTCCGGATACATCAGTTCCAGCGCTTCCATCATCTTGGCCAGCATGATGTCGTTGGCATAGGTGCGGGCGCCGCGCGAGGCCTGCAGGATGACCGGCGCATCGCAGGCCTTGGCCGCCTGCATGATGGCGAGGCCCTGTTCCATGTTGTTGATGTTGAAGGCAGGCACGCCGTAGCCGCGTTCGGCGGCATGGTCGAGCAATTGACGAAGCGTGATGCGGGCCATGGTCAGGCGTCCTCTCTGTGTGCGGGGGTGGGATTGGAGGTTCTTGTCATCGGCCGCGCCCGCCCTTGTTGTGGCCGATGAGCCGTAGCGCTTCCGCGACGACATGCTCGGCGGTGATGCCGAAATGCTTGTAGAGTTCGCCAGCCGGGGCCGAAGCGCCAAAGCCCTGCATGCCGATGAAGCTGCCGCGCGATCCCATCCAGCGGTCCCAGCCGAGCCGGCCGGCGGCCTCGATGGCGATGCGTGGTGCGCTGCCGAGGGTCTTGTTCTGGTAGGCCTCGTCCTGCGCCTCGAACTTCTCCCAGCTTGGCATCGAGACGACGGCCGCCTCTATGCCTTTTTCGGAGCGGAGCTTGTCGGCCGCAGCGACAGCGATCTCGACCTCGGAGCCGGTGGCGAGAAGCGTCACGTCGCGTGGCCCCTTGGCTTCCCGCAAGACATAGGCGCCGCGGGCGGAGAGGTTCTCGTCGCCGGGGACGGTGCGCAGCATGGGCAGGGCCTGGCGGGAGAGTGCCAGCACGCTCGGCGTCGCCTTTTCGGTGAGCGCAATCTCCCAGCATTCGGCCGTCTCGATGATGTCGGCCGGGCGGAAGACGTTGAGGTTCGGCGTGGCGCGCAGCATGGCGAGATGCTCGACCGGCTGGTGGGTCGGTCCGTCTTCGCCAAGGCCGATGGAATCATGGGTCAGCACGTAGACGACCGGCAGGCCCATCAGCGCCGAGAGCCGCATCCCGCCCCGGGCATAGTCGGAGAACACGAGAAAGGTGCCGCCATAGGGGATGAAGCCGCCATGCAGCGCGATGCCGTTCATCGCGGCTGCCATGCCGTGCTCGCGGATGCCATAGTGCAGGTAGCGACCCTTGAAGTTGCCGGCGGCGATCGGGGCCGTCTGCGAGGTCATGGTGAGGTTGGAACCGGTGAGATCCGCCGAGCCGCCGATCGTCAGGTCTGTCGCGCCGTTGATCACTTCCAGCGCCATTTGCGAAGCCTGGCGTGTTGCGACCTTGGTGGATTTCGCCTGGTGCTCTGCGCGGAACTTCGCCAGCCGACGCCCGACCTCGGCGCCGAGATCGCGGCCGATGGTCTGCTCATAGCGCTTGCGCGAGCGGGATGTCTCCCTGCGAATTTCCCAGGCTGTTCGGACAGCCTTGCCCCGGATGGCCACGCCTTCCCACGCCGACTTGATGTCGGACGGGATGAAGAAGGGCGGATGGGGCCAGCCGAGCTTTTCCCGCGTGGCGGCGATTTCCTTGTCGCCGAGGGCGGCGCCATGGGTCTTGTGCGATCCCTCCATGCTGGCGGCCCCCTTGCCGATCCTCGTGCGGCAGGCGATCAGCGATGGCTTGCGGCTCTTGCGGGCACGCTCGATCGCCTTGGCGACCGCTTCCGGATCATGGCCGTCCACGGCTTGTGCGTCCCAGCCGGCGGCACGGAAGCGGGCGAGTTGGTCCATGGAGGTGGAAAGCTCGGTCGCGCCGTCGATGGAGATTTGGTTGTCGTCCCACAGCACGACGAGTTTGCGCAACTTCAGGTGTCCGGCCAGATCGATCGCCTCGTGGCTGATCCCCTCCTGGAGGCAGCCGTCGCCGGCGACGACATAGGTGAAGTGATCTGAGAGCGACGAACCGAAGCGGGCGGCCATCATCTGTTCATCATCTGCGAAAAGTGCGGCGTCGAAGTCACACTGTCGCGCGTTCGCCGCGAGCGCATGGGCCATATCGAGCTCGCCGCTCCCGTTGCCCACATCTGGTTCCTGAAGTCGCTTCCCTCGCGCATCTCGACGCTGCTCGACATGACGCTGAAGGATGTCGAACGCGTTCTCTATTTCGAGAACTATATCGTCACCGAGCCGGGCCTGACCGCCCTCAAGGAGCACCAGCTCCTCTCGGAAGAGGAATACATGCTGGCCGTGGATGAATATGGTGAAGACCAGTTCACCGCGATGATCGGCGCCGAAGCCATCTATGAAATGCTGGCCTCGATGAACCTCGAGAAGATCGCCGGCGACCTGCGTGCCGAACTGGCTGAGACCACTTCGGATCTCAAGCAGAAGAAGCTGATGAAGCGCCTGAAGATCGTCGAGAACTTCATGGAGAGCGGCAACCGTCCGGAATGGATGATCATGAAGGTCGTCCCGGTCATCCCGCCGGACCTGCGCCCGCTGGTGCCGCTCGATGGCGGTCGTTTCGCGACGTCCGACCTCAACGATCTCTATCGCCGCGTCATCAACCGTAACAACCGTCTGAAGCGCCTGATCGAACTGCGCGCGCCTGGCATCATCATCCGCAACGAAAAGCGCATGCTGCAGGAATCCGTGGACGCGCTGTTTGACAACGGCCGTCGCGGCCGCGTCATCACCGGCGCCAACAAGCGTCCGCTGAAGTCGCTGTCCGATATGCTCAAGGGCAAGCAGGGCCGCTTCCGCCAGAACCTGCTCGGCAAGCGCGTCGACTATTCCGGCCGTTCGGTCATCGTGACCGGCCCGGAACTGAAGCTGCACCAGTGCGGCCTGCCGAAGAAGATGGCGCTCGAACTGTTCAAGCCGTTCATCTATGCCCGCCTCGACGCCAAGGGTTATTCCTCGACCGTCAAGCAGGCCAAGAAGCTGGTCGAAAAGGAAAAGCCGGAAGTCTGGGATATCCTCGACGAGGTCATCCGCGAGCATCCGGTTCTCCTGAACCGCGCACCGACGCTGCACCGCCTGGGCATCCAGGCCTTCGAACCGATCCTGGTCGAAGGCAAGGCCATCCAGTTGCACCCGCTCGTCTGCACGGCCTTCAACGCCGACTTCGACGGCGACCAGATGGCCGTTCACGTGCCGCTGTCGCTCGAAGCCCAGCTTGAAGCCCGCGTGTTGATGATGTCGACGAACAACATCCTGCACCCGGCCAATGGCGCACCGATCATCGTTCCGTCGCAGGACATGGTTCTCGGCCTCTACTACCTGTCGATCCAGAACCAGAACGAGCCGGGCGAGGGCATGGCCTTCTCCGACATGGGCGAGCTGCAGCACGCCCTGGAAAACAAGGTCGTTACCCTGCACTCCAAGGTGAAGGGCCGCTTCAAGACGGTTGACGCCGAAGGCAAGCCGGTTTCGAAGATCTATGAAACGACCCCGGGTCGCATGATCATCGGCGAACTTCTGCCGAAGAACGTCAACGTGCCGTTCGACATCTGCAACCAGGAAATGACCAAGAAGAACATCTCCAAGATGATCGACACGGTCTATCGCCACTGCGGCCAGAAGGACACGGTCATTTTCTGCGACCGCATCATGCAGCTGGGCTTCAGCCACGCCTGCCGCGCCGGCATTTCGTTCGGCAAGGACGACATGGTCATTCCGGAAACCAAGGCGAAGATCGTTGGCGACACCGAGTCCTTGGTCAAGGAATACGAACAGCAGTACAATGACGGTCTGATCACCCAGGGTGAGAAGTACAACAAGGTCGTCGACGCCTGGGGCAAGGCAACCGAAAAGGTCGCCGAGGACATGATGGCCCGCATTAAGGCCGTCGAGTTCGATCCGGAAACGGGTCGCCAGAAGCCGATGAACGCCATCTACATGATGTCGCACTCGGGTGCTCGTGGTTCTCCGAACCAGATGCGCCAGCTGGGCGGCATGCGCGGCCTGATGGCCAAGCCGTCGGGCGAAATCATCGAGACGCCGATCATCTCGAACTTCAAGGAAGGCCTGACCGTTAACGAGTACTTCAACTCGACCCACGGTGCCCGTAAGGGTCTGGCCGACACCGCCTTGAAGACCGCGAACTCCGGCTACCTGACCCGTCGTCTCGTCGACGTGGCGCAGGATTGCATCGTCAACCTCGTGGATTGCGGCACCGACAAGGGCCTGACCATGACGGCGATCGTCGACGCCGGTCAGGTCGTTGCATCGATCGGCGCGCGCGTTCTCGGCCGTACGGCGCTCGACAACATCGACCATCCGGTCACCGGCGAGCGTATCGTCGATGCCGGCCGCATGATCCTCGAGGCCGATGTCGTCGAGATCGAAAAGGCCGGTATCCAGTCGATCCGCATCCGTTCCGCTCTGACCTGCGAAGTGCAGACGGGCGTCTGCTCGATCTGCTACGGTCGAGATCTGGCCCGCGGCACGCCGGTCAACATGGGCGAAGCCGTCGGCGTCATCGCGGCACAGTCGATCGGCGAGCCGGGCACCCAGCTCACCATGCGTACCTTCCACCTGGGCGGTACCGCGACCGTGGTCGACCAGTCGTTCCTGGAAGCCTCGTACGAAGGTACGGTGCAGATCAAGAACCGCAACATGCTGCGCAATTCCGAAGGCAATCTCATTGCCATGGGCCGCAGCATGGCCGTGACGCTCCTCGACGAGCGTGGCGTCGAGCGCTCCTCGCAGCGCGTGGCTTACGGTTCGAAGGTCTTCGTCGATGATGGCGACAAGGTGAAGCGCGGCCAGCGTCTGGCCGAGTGGGACCCCTATACCCGCCCGATGATGACGGAAGTCGAAGGCATCGTGCATTTCGAGGACGTGGTCGACGGTCTCTCGGTGCTCGAGGCGACCGACGAATCGACCGGCATCACCAAGCGTCAGGTCATCGATTGGCGTTCGACCCCGCGCGGTTCGGACCTCAAGCCGGCGATCGTCATCAAGGACGCCTCCGGTAACGTGCTGAAGCTGTCGCGTGGTGGCGAAGCCCGCTTCCAGCTCTCGGTCGACGCGATTCTCTCGGTCGAACCGGGCCAGAAGGTCTCCCAGGGTGACGTTCTCGCGCGTTCGCCGCTGGAAAGCGCCAAGACCAAGGACATCACCGGCGGTCTGCCGCGTGTTGCCGAACTGTTCGAGGCCCGTCGTCCGAAGGACCACGCCATCATCGCCGAAATCGATGGTACGATCCGGCTGGGCCGCGACTACAAGAACAAGCGTCGCGTCATCATCGAGCCGGCGGAAGACGGCGTCGAGCCGGTCGAGTACCTGATCCCGAAGGGCAAGCCCTTCCATCTTCAGGACGGCGACTATATCGAAAAGGGTGACTACATCCTCGACGGTAACCCGGCACCGCATGACATCCTGGCGATCAAGGGCGTCGAGGCACTCGCCTCGTACCTCGTCAACGAGATTCAGGAAGTCTATCGCCTGCAGGGCGTCGTGATCAACGACAAGCACATCGAGGTGATTGTTCGCCAGATGCTGCAGAAGGTCGAGATCACCGATGCTGGCGACAGCCAGTACATCGTCGGCGACAATGTCGACCGGATCGAACTGGACGACAACAACGAGCGTCTGATCGAGGAAGGCAAGAAGCCGGCTTACGGCGAACCGGTCCTTCTCGGCATCACCAAGGCTTCGTTGCAGACCCCGTCGTTCATCTCGGCCGCATCCTTCCAGGAGACCACCAAGGTTCTCACGGAAGCTGCGATCGCCGGCAAGACCGACACCCTGCAGGGCCTCAAGGAGAACGTCATCGTCGGCCGCCTGATCCCGGCTGGTACCGGCGGCACCATGACGCAGATCCGCCGCATCGCTTCCTCGCGCGACGAACTGATCCTCGAGGAACGCCGCAAGGGCACGGGCGCCGATCTGGCCACCCCGATGCTGCAGGATTTGGCCTCGGCCGAAGAGGCTCCGGCCGCCGAATAAGGGCCGCCGACCTGCGGGCGATTATGTCGCATCGCAAGTTTGACGAATGACAGGCGCCCGGGGCTTCCGGGCGCCTTTTTTGTTTGCACCCTCCAAGCCCTGGCTCTATTCATTGATCTAGAACAAGGCTGCACATTATAATCATTCTAAAATGATCTTCGTTCACAACCGAACGGAGGCTATAATGAAAAGCTTATTTACTTCGGCCGCAGTCCTGGTCCTGGCAACGACGGCATTTGCTGCCGATCCTGCCCCGGCAGATTTGCGGGCGTCAGCCCTGGAAATTTTCAAGCCCCTGCCGTCAACCACGCCGGCAGTGACCAACAACCCGATCACTCCTGACAAGATCGCGCTCGGAAAGGCGCTGTTCTTCGATCCGCGGATTTCGGCTTCGGGCGTTTTCTCGTGCAATTCGTGCCACAATCTCGGCACCGGTGGCGACGACAATCTCGAGACCTCGATCGGCCACGGCTGGCAAAAGGGTCCACGCAACTCGCCGACGGTGTTCAACGCCGTCTTCAACAGCGCCCAGTTCTGGGACGGCCGGGCAGACGACCTGGCGGCACAGGCCAAGGGCCCGGTCCAGGCCGGTGTTGAAATGGCCAACACGCCCGATCAGGTCGTTGCCACGCTGAAATCCATGCCGGACTATGTCACCTGGTTCAAGGCGTCCTTCCCCGGCGCGACTGGATCATCCGCAACGCCCCCGTGCCGATCGGCACCGTGCCGCTCTACCAGGCGCTGGAAAAGGTCGGCGGTATCGCCGAGGACCTCAGCTGGGAGATCTATCGCGACACGCTGATCGAACAGGCCGAACAGGGCGTCGACTATTTCACCATCCATGCCGGCGTGCGGCTCCATTACATTCCGCTCACCGTCAACCGCGTCACCGGCATCGTCAGCCGCGGCGGCTCGATCATGGCCAAGTGGTGTCTGCATCATCACAAGGAGAGCTTTCTCTACGAGCATTTCGAGGAGATCTGCGACATAGCCCGCGCTTACGACGTCTCCTTTTCGCTCGGCGACGGCCTGCGCCCTGGCTCGATCGCCGATGCCAACGACGCCGCGCAGTTCGCCGAGCTGGAAACGCTCGGTGAACTCACGCAGATCGCCTGGGCAAAGGATTGCCAGGTGATGATCGAAGGCCCCGGCCATGTGCCGATGCACAAGATCAAGGAGAACATGGACAAGCAGCTGAAGGTCTGCGGCGAGGCGCCGTTCTATACGCTCGGGCCGCTGACCACGGATATCGCGCCGGGCTATGACCACATCACCTCCGGCATCGGCGCCGCCATGATCGGCTGGTTCGGCACGGCCATGCTCTGCTACGTCACGCCGAAGGAGCACTTGGGACTGCCGGACCGCAACGACGTCAAGACCGGGGTCATCACCTACAAGATCGCCGCCCACGGCGCCGATCTCGCCAAGGGTCACCCCGCCGCGCAGGTTCGCGACGATGCGCTGTCGCGCGCCCGCTTCGAGTTCCGCTGGGAAGACCAGTTCAACCTGTCGCTCGACCCGGAGACCGCCCGCTCCATGCACGACGAGACCTTGCCGAAGGAAGCGCACAAGGTCGCCCATTTCTGTTCGATGTGCGGGCCGAAATTCTGCTCCATGCGCATTTCCCACGATTTGAGGGCGGAGGCGCAGAAGGAAGGGCTGGAAGCGATGGCCGCGAAATACCGCAAGGGCGGCGACCTCTACATGCCGGTCGCGGACGCAGCCGAAGCGCAGCCGGGAGAGTGAGATGACGGTTCTGATCAAGGGGGCCGGAGTCGCCGGCCTCACCGCAGCCTTCGAACTTTCCCGCCGCGGCATCGCCGTCGAGGTGATGGACGCCGCCGACAGGGTCGGTACGGGTGCCTCCACCTATGCCGGCGGGATGCTCTCACCCTACTGCGAACGCGAGGCGGCTGAGGAAGCGGCGCTCACGCTCGGGCTTCCCTCTGCCGACTGGTGGGCGCAGGCCGTCCCCGGCGAAGTGTTCCGCAAGGGGACGCTGGTCATCGCCGCCAGCCGCGACAGCGTCGAGCTCGACCGCTTCGCCTCCCGCACACGCGGATACGAATGGGTGGGCGGAAATACGATCGGCGAACTCGAGCCGGATCTCGCCGGCCGCTTCGACCGCGCGCTGTTCTTCCCCGAAGAGGCCCATCTAGACCCGCGCAAGGTGATGACCGGGCTCTACGAGGCGCTGGTCGAAAAAGGCGTGCGCTTTCACCTCGGCTGCATCGAAGCGCCGGAAACGGTCTATTCGGCGGTCGTCGAATGCACCGGCGCGGCGGCGATCGCCTCGACGCCAGGATTGCGCGGTGTGCGCGGTGAGATGCTCTTCCTCGCAACCGCGGAGATCACCCTTTCGCGGCCCGTCCGCCTGCTTCATCCCCGCCATCCGCTCTACATCGTGCCGCGCGAGGACCATCGCTTCATGGTCGGGGCGACGATGATCGAGACGGACGACGACGGTCCCATCACGGCGCGTTCTGTAATGGAGCTCCTGAACGCCGCCTACGCAGTGCATCCCGCCTTCGGCGAGGCCCGACTCGTCGAGACCGGCGTCGGCGTCCGCCCCGCCTTCGCCGACAACCTGCCGCGCGTGCTCGAGCAGGAGGACGGCTTTTCGATCGCCGGCATGCACCGCCACGGCTTCCTGCTCGCCCCCGCAATGGCGGGGCAGTTGGCCGACAGGCTCTGTGCCGCCGACCATGACCCCTTCCAGGCCCAGGGAGCGCTGCAATGACCTACATCGTGAACGGTGAAACCGTCGAAAGCGCCGCCGTGACGCTTGCCGACCTCCTCATCGTCCTCGAATACGAGGGCGAATGGCTGGCGACCGCGGTCAATGGCGAGCTCGTTCACCGCGAGGACCGTACCGCCTGCCGGCTCACAAACGGCGACCGGATCGAGATCCTCTCGCCGATGCAGGGAGGCTGAGATGCTGCAACTCTATGGGACGCAGATCACCTCCCGCCTCCTCCTCGGCACGGCGCGCTACCCCTCACCTGCGATCCTCGCTGAAGCTGCACGCCGCTCCGGCACCGAGATCGTCACCGTCTCCTTGCGGCGGGAGACCGCCGGCGGCAGGACCGGCAGCGCCTTCTTCGACTTCGTCCGCGGCTTCGGCGTACGGGTACTGCCCAACACCGCTGGCTGCCACAGCATCTCGGAAGCCGTGCTGACGGCGAAGATGGCGCGCGATCTCTTCGGCACCAACTGGGATCAAGCTCGAACTGATCGGCCACCACGACACTCTTCAGCCGGACCTGTTCCAACTGGTCGAGGCGGCACGCATCCTCTCCGCCGAAGGCTTTGAGGTCTTTCCCTATACGACCGACGACCTGGTGGCAGGCGAGCGGCTGCTTGCCGCGGGCTGCAAGGTTCTAATGCCATGGTGCGCACCGATCGGCACTGCCGCCGGGCCCCAGAACGTTTCGGGACTTCGTGCGATGCGGGCGGAATTCGCGGACATTCCGCTCATCGTCGATGCCGGGATCGGCCGTCCGTCCCATGCCGCTGCGGTGATGGAACTCGGCTTCGATGCTGTCCTCCTCAATACCGCGGTCGCCGGAGCCGGCGATCCCCCGGCGATGGCCGAAGCCTTCGCGGAAGCCATCGCCGCCGGCCGAAGAGCCCATCGCGCCGGCCTTCTTCCACCGCGCGACATGGCCGTTCCTTCCACGCCCGTCATCGGCAAGGGAGTTTTTGCATGAGGCTCGATCCGTTCTACCTGATCGTCGACAGCGCCGCATGGCTCGAGCGCCTCATACCCCTCGGGGTCAGGCTCGTGCAATTGCGTATCAAGGACATGCCGCACGCAGCGCTCCGCGAAGAAATCCGCCGTTCGCGCATCCTCTGCGCGGGGGCGGGTTGCCAGCTGATCATCAATGACTACTGGCAGATCGCCATCGACGAGGGATGCGATTTCGTTCACCTCGGTCAGGAAGACCTCGCCGAAGCCGACGTGGCGGCGATCCGCGCCGCTGGCATGAAGCTCGGCATCAGCACCCATGACGAGGCGGAACTTGAAACGGCCCTTGCGGCGGAGCCGGACTACGTGGCGCTCGGGCCGGTCTATCCGACAATCCTTAAGCAGATGAAATGGGCGCCCCAAGGCCTGAACAAGCTTTCCGTCTGGCGACGGAGGATCGGTACGCTGCCGTTGGTTGCGATCGGCGGCCTCACCCTAGACCGGCTTGACGGCGTCTTTTTCCATGGAGCCGACAGCGCGGCCGTCGTCACGGATATATCCTTGAACGCCAGGCCGGAGGACAGGACTCGAAAGTGGATCGAGAAAACGGCTAAGCGGCGCGGCGATCCGGCTTAAGGCGGCGCCGTTATGATCTAACGAACACGCAGCCCGTGTTCCTGCCTGGAGACGAATTTTTTGAAATGGTTAGTCTTTCCGCCGGATGTGTCGTCCTGATAAAGAAGGACAGCTTCGACTTTTTGAAGATCGCGAAGAATTCGTCCCACTCAATCTCGCTGAAGCCTTCTTCCAGCTCGCCCGAAGTCGATGCGGAGAATCCCGTTGCCACCGCCAGCAGCAACACCCTTGGCAGGCCGTCCTTTGGCACTTTTCGACCCAACCCTTGATTGTTCAGTGCATATTCGTCGTCTTCGCATCGCTCATTCGAATATCTGTTTGATGACCATGTCTGTGGTTTGCCGGCGGTTCAGGGGCGGAGATTCCCGCTGGAGCCGGACCCGCCCCGGTGACGAAAGCTCCTTGGAAGTCCACTCGCAGGCGAACGTTACTGCGGCGCCTTGACTGGCCGATCCCCGGTCTTCATCGCATCAGTCACGGTCTTTTTGCGGGGGTCCTGCAGATTCTCGCCCACTGCATCGCGGTCGATATCGGGATCGTCCTTTGCCGGAAGATAGCCTCGCGGCCTATTCTCCTTGGGACCTTCCCAACGCGGGGACTGGCTGGTCGTGCCAGGGATGCCGTCACGCGGTTCGTTGATGGCCATTTTACTTCTCCTTGATGTTAGCTTTTCTCTTTCGCCCTGCGGGCTTCGGCCAAGGTATTGACCCTTCCGTCGATCACCCCCCGATCGCAGGCCCCCGTTTGATCCACGTCTCCTTCGAGAATGACGGTGTAGAGCTTTTCATTCAGGAAGGCGGAGCTTCGAGTGGTGGAAATCCCCTCGGCCGGCTTCGCCGCAAGATCCGGGAAATCCCCTTCCGCCTCGGCTGCCACAAGTCGGGCATCGCCGGGCGAAATGGCTCTCACGACGACCTCGCCCTGCATCAGACTGTTCTGCCAGTTGTGACCTGAGCCCCTGAACTTCCTCCAGATTTTGGTAGGGTCCGTCACATCAAGGAGACGGACGAATGAAGCGTTCACCCGACGCCACCCTTCTGGTTCGCAATGGTGATGATCCGATTTTTCTCGAGAGTCATTCCGCACCTGCCGCTGGTTGACTAAGGCGCCGGATTTTCGCCAGCTCCAGAATGACGGAGTCAGGCTCGATGGCACTCTGGTGTACTATCAGATCGAAGCCCCACCGACCACGGGCTTTCTCGATTTCCTGCTGGTAATCCCGACCTTTGTGGAAGTAGCAGCGGAGCAAAGGATTACGGACCGTCCATGGTTCCGCAAGCGCGATCAAATGGTCGAGTTCAGCCAGCGCTCTGGCGGAAATGGCGTCGCAGTCTGGCAGTTTCGTTTGCGCATCCTCGATTCGTATGGCGTGAATGGCACCCCGAGCACCAGTTTCGGTGATCGCCATGCGAAGGAAACTGGCCTTCTTATGGTTGCTCTCCACCATGTCGACCCAACCAGCACCTCGTTCCGCCAGCAGTATTGCGGTGATGACGCCGGGGAAGCCGCCGCCGCTTCCGAGGTCGATCCAATGTTTCGGTCCCGGAGCAATCTTGAAGATCTGCGCGCTGTCGGCAATGTGTCGTTCCCAGAGATTATCCTTGGTGGACGGCGCAACGAGGTTGATCGTTCGCGCCCACCTCTGAAAAAGACTCGTAAAACGATCGAAGCGTTCGAGCGTTTCACGTGAAACGTTTACACCAAGGACCTCCATGAAATTCTTCTCTTTCATCATCCCGCCCTGCGCATCGGCTCAGCTTTCCGCAGGCAAGCGATCAACAACGAAACCGCGGCCGGCGTCATCCCATTGATCTTCTTCGCCTGAGCGACCGACCACGGGCGGGTGGCAGTCAATTTCTGCTTGAGCTCGTTCGACAGCCCGGGCAGTTCCGAATATTCAAAATCCGCAGGAATACGACGGTCTTCCTCGCTCATCACGTCACTAATATCGGCGGTTTGTCGAATGATGTAGTTCGAATAGAGAGCATCGATCGAAACGCCCGCTGCGATCTGGTCCGGGACATCGCTGAGATGCGGCCATATGCGGCATAGGTCGGACCAGCCAAGGTCCGGATAGGAGAGTAGTTCACGCGCTGTGCGCCGCTTGCCATCCTGATTCACGGAAATGCCGGCACTCATCGCCTCGACCGGCGTAACGGTCAGCTCCTCGAGTTCCGCATACTTCGATATCCGATGCGAAGCATAGGTGCTGAAACGCGACGCTCGTGCGCTTCCCACGCAACCAAGTTCCATGCCGAGGGGAGTCAGGCGCATATCCGCATTGTCGGCACGCAGGGAAAGCCTATATTCGGCCCTCGACGTAAACATGCGATAGGGCTCGGTCACCCCCGCACTCGTCAGATCATCGATCATCACGCCGATATACGACTGTGTTCTGCTGAACACGACCCCGTCGTTACCACCAGCGAGCCGAGCGGCATTGATCCCCGCAACCAGGCCCTGAGCTGCGGCCTCTTCATAGCCCGTGGTGCCATTGATCTGGCCAGCCAGGAAGAGCCCCGGGATCTTCTTCACTTCGAGCGTGGGCTGAAGCTCTCGAGGATCGACATAGTCATACTCGATCGCGTAACCGAATTGCAGGATCTGCACATCCTCCAATCCGGGTATGGAACGAATATACGCCTCCTGGACCTCTTCAGGAAGAGAAGTGGAAATTCCGTTGGGATAAACAGTATCGTCATCCAATCCCTCGGGCTCAAGAAAGATTTGATGCCCATCCCTATCGCCGAAACGCATGATCTTATCTTCGATAGAAGGACAGTAGCGCGGTCCTATACCTTCGATCTGACCGGAATACATGGCCGAAAGGTGAATATTATCCCGGATAATCTTGTGCGTTTCTTCTGTCGTCCGGGTTATACCACAGCTGATCTGCGGGGTATCAATCCGATCGGTCATGAAGGAAAATGGTATCGGATCCGAATCGGCTTCTTGCCGCTCAAGGCTATCCCAGTGGATCGTCTTGCCATCCAGCCGAGCCGGCGTACCGGTCTTCAGTCGCCCCATTCTCAGTTGAGCCGCCTCAAGTCCAGCACTGAGACCAAGCGACGGAGCTTCCCCGATTCGACCAGCCGGGATCTTCCGATCACCGATGTGAATAAGGCCACGCAAGAAAGTGCCGCTGGTCAGAACCGCCGCGCGACAGGCAAATTCCCGTCCATCTGCCAGGGTCAAGGCACACACGGCGCCGCTCTTGTCGACAGAGAAGGATGCGACATCGCCCTCGATGATCTGGAGGTTGTCCAACTCCGCCAGAGCCGCCTGAACGGCCAGACGATAGAGCTTGCGATCGGCTTGCGTGCGAGGACCCCAGACTGCCGGACCCTTGCGCCGGTTCAGCATGCGGAACTGGATGCCGCCGAGATCCGCGCACCGACCCATGATGCCATCCAGTGCATCGATCTCCCGCACCAGATGGCCCTTGCCCAGGCCACCGATCGCCGGATTGCACGACATGGCACCGATCGTATCCGCGCGATGCGTCAGCAAGGCAACATTCGCGCCCATGCGGGCAGCAGCAGCGGCAGCCTCCGTACCGGCATGGCCACCGCCAATGACGAGCACATCAAAGCTCTTGTCTGTCATCTCAGTCCTCAACCGTTAATCAAGACTTCCAACGCGCCCAGCGCATTGGTCCTGTTTCACGTGAATCACTTGCCGACGCAGAATTCGGAAAAGATCTTTCCGAGCAACATTTCCACATCAATGCGACCGGTTATTCGCGCCAGGGCGTCTGACGCCCGCCGAAGATGCTCGGCGCGCATCTCAAGGCCCAGATGGGTATCGGCAATCGCCCGACGGACCTCATGAAGCGCTTCGTTAAGCTGCTGTCCATGCCTTAGGCGACTGGGAATCGCAAGGGAAAACGCCCCCACCCTCGCCTCGACGTGGGAAAGGACCTTCTCCTTAAGGTTGTCAATCCCCAACCCCGACGCGCTGGAAACCAGAATATCGCCAGTTGGTTTCATATCCGAATCAATCGGCAGATCACATTTGGTGAGAACCCGGATCACCGGCAATCCGGCGGGCACTTCGACGAAATCAACAGGCTCCGAACCATCTCTCAACGAGAGCACAAGATCCGCTTCCTCCATCTTGGCCAAGGCGCGACGGATTCCCTCACGTTCTACCGGCTCGGCAGTCTCGCGAAGACCGGCCGTGTCATAGAAGTGAACCGCAAACCCGCCTATATCGAGCTCGATATGCAGGATATCGCGCGTTGTCCCTTCATACTCCGTCACGATAGCCACATCGCGTCCAGCCAAAGCATTGAGAAGGCTGGATTTTCCGGCGTTCGGGCGTCCCGCGATCACCACCTTGAAGCCGTCGCGGATAATCTCTCCGGTCTTCAGGTTCGCCAGCGCCCGCTCGAGTTCCGCGGCAAAGTCGTGCATATCGGCCCACACGCGTTCCGACACCGAACCTGGAATATCCCCTTCGTCGGAGAAATCCAGTTCCGCCTCGATCATCGCACGGGCCTCGACGAGCTTCGCCCGCCATGTCTCATACACCGCAGACAGGCCGCCGCTGCTTTGTTCGACGGCAAGACGCCGTTGCATCTCCGTATCGGCTGCCAGAAGGTCTGAGAGGCCTTCGATCTCGACGAGATCCAGTTTGCCGTGCTCGAAGGCGCGTCGGGAAAATTCTCCGGCCTCGGCCATCCGACAATTGTCAAAGGAACCCAGTTCCTCGAGCACGATACGGATCAGCGCACGACCACCGTGAAGATGAAACTCGAGGCAATCCTCGCCGGTAAACGAATGCGGGGCTGGAAACCACAGCACCAGCGCTTGGTCGAGCATGAGACCGTTGCGGGAACGAATCGAACGAAGGGCGGCCTGGCGAGGCTCAGGAAGTTTGCCCGCCAGTTCCTGACATATCGCGCCGGCCATTGACCCACTGATGCGCACGATCGCCACGCCCGAGGGCAGGGCGCCGGACGACAGAGCAAAGATTGTTTCGCGGACAGTCATGCGCATGACGATCGACCTCATATCCCATCGCGGAGTTCGATACGGAAGCGAATCGAGCGGCAGTGTGAACCGCCGCTCGCCGAATACTCATCAATAGCCCGACGGAGTGCCGACTCAGGTGTTCATCGAGTCGAAGAAGTCGCCATTGTTCTTGGTCTGCTTGAGCTTGTCGATGAGGAACTCGATCGCATCGGTCGTGCCCATGGGAGCCAGGATGCGACGCAGTACAAAGATCTTTTGCAGATCCTGACGCGGTACGAGCAGGTCTTCCTTGCGGGTACCGGATTTCAGAATATCCATCGCCGGGAAGATGCGCTTGTCGGCGACCTTGCGGTCGAGCACGATTTCCGAGTTGCCGGTACCCTTGAACTCTTCGAAGATGACTTCGTCCATGCGGCTGCCGGTATCGATCAGCGCCGTCGCGATGATCGTCAGCGAGCCGCCTTCCTCGATGTTACGAGCTGCACCGAAGAAGCGCTTGGGGCGCTGCAGGGCGTTGGCGTCGACACCGCCGGTGAGGACCTTGCCGGACGACGGCACGACCGTGTTGTAGGCGCGACCGAGGCGCGTGATCGAGTCGAGCAGGATGACCACGTCGCGACCGTGTTCGACCAGGCGCTTGGCCTTCTCGATCACCATCTCGGCCACCTGCACGTGGCGCACGGCAGGCTCGTCGAAGGTCGAGGACACGACTTCACCGCGCACCGAGCGCTGCATGTCGGTCACTTCTTCCGGCCGCTCGTCGATCAGCAAGACGATGAGATAACATTCCGGATGGTTGGCCGTGATGGAATGGGCGATGTTCTGCAGGAGAACGGTCTTACCGGT